>JAFQFZ010000043.1 GCA_017398425.1 Clostridia bacterium
GACGGATGAGGTGTAGCCGCCGAAGGCGGCGCGGGTGTTTGCGGGGTTTCATAACGGACGCTGACGCGTAGGGCACCTCATCCGTCTCGCCTGCGGCTCGACAGCTTCCCCTCAAGGGGAAGCCTTGTTCGTCTGTTTACAGGTTGCAGTGCAACACATGCGGTTGGCAAACCGTTCTATGCGCTTACAAGCGCGACCTGTAACGGCCCCTTATAGGGGCAGTGCAAACCACCAGCTAAGCTGGTGGTTTTGATTTGCACAAACGATTCTTGTCCCCCTCTGACGAGGGGGATGTCAAAATCTATGATTTTGACAGGGGGAGAGACGAGCTTTGAACAAACACATCGCTCTCAATGCAATGAAATCTCGAGCGGTTGTTCAAAGTGGACTTGCTCGACGTATTGCATGTCGCCTTGTCCGCGGTCGATGACGACCATCACCGACAGGTGATAGCCGTTGTCCTCTTTTTTGACATATTTCAGCGGCGCTTCCCGTATTTGAAAAGGTGCTTTTCCGCACCGCTCGGTCAAATAGGTGTTCAGCATGGTGTCCAGCTCGTTGTCGCTCGGTAAAGCGGAGGCGATCGCCGCGCGTTCCTTGTCAGACATTTGCGCGTAGGTGTCGGTTGTCGGGAGCGTCAACATGGTCAAGCGCCCTTGCGGATCAAACGACACCGTCGCAAACGCGCTAAAGATCCAGTCGTCCGTCACGGGAATGCCGAAGTAGAAATCATACCCGTTGTCCGTGTCGGCGGTGCGGCGGGAGAGGGCGTATGTCTCGTAGTGCGGCAAATGCAGTTGTAGGTAGCCGTCGGATAAGGCGAGCAATTGTTTCTCGGTGACGGCGAGACGTTCGGCTTGGTCGGAATAGACAACGCTGATCGAACTCAGGCGGTCGGTCTTGCCATCAAACATATAGGTGCCGCCGCGACCGTCCGTGTATTGGTCGGTTTGCACACCGTTTCCTTTCCAACTGCCGTCGTAGGTCAGGGTGCGCTCTTCATAGGGGATGGTCGAAGCGTCCGACACCTCTGCGGCGGAACAAGCGGGCAGTTTCACTGTGCGGATCGTCCCGTCGGTGTTGGCATAGGTGAAATTCTCACCGTCGTAGGTGTGGGGGAGCGTGGACGAATACGCGAGCATACATCCGCCGCCGATCAGGACAACGGCACAACAAACACAAGCGATCCACGTGGGAACTTTTGATTTCATATCCTCGCTCCTTTCCGCTGTGGTCACGTTCATTCTACAAGATACTCATCGAATTGTCAACAAAACGGCAAAAATACCTCTTGACAAATCAGGTTTAATGTGTTAAACTCAAGATAAAGTTTAATGCATTAAACCTTTTTTCTGAGAAAGGAGCCTGTTTATGGAAACTCCCAAGATTTTTGAAAGCGAATACCGATTTTGTTCGATTTTGTGGGATCACGAGCCGATCGGCAGTACAGCGCTTGTCGCGCTGTGCAAGGAACAGCTCGGGTGGAGCAAGGCGACGACCTACACGGTCATTCGCCGCTTGTCGGAGCGCGGCGTGGTCAAAAACGAAAACGCCGTGGTGACGGCGCTCGTGTCGCGTGAACAAGCCGAAACGCGCGAGATCGACGAGCTGTTGGAAACGCGGTTCGGCGGCTCGCTCCCGGCGTTTGTGGCGGCGTTTTCCAAGCGCCAAAAGCTGAGCGACGAACAGCTTCAGGAGATCCTGCGCATCATCGAAGACTGAAGAAAGGGTGAGAGGATTGGATGGATTTGTACATACGCTTCTCTCCGTGGGATTGATCGCAGGCGGCATGGTGCCGATCGTGTTGCTGCTTCGGGTGCTGTTTCAAAAAGCGCCGCGCTGGGTGGCGGTGGCATTGTGGGCACTGGTGGCGGTGCGATTGCTGGTGCCGATGTTGCCGTCAAGCCCCGTCGGGGTGGTGCCGAGCACGCACGTGGAGCAGGTGATCGAAACCATCGTGCCGCCGACCCCGACCGCTCCGAAGATGCCGTCGATGCCGTCGGCGGCACCGCCGTCGACCGATACCGCCCTCGTCGGGACGGAAGCAAAAGCGCCCGTGTGGTCGGTGTCGCAGACGCTGTTTGGCGTGTGGGTGCTCGGTGCGGCGGCGATGCTGACGTATGCAGTTGTCAGCACCGTGCGTCTGTCGCGCCGTATGCGCGAGGCGACCAAATGGCAAGATCGCGTGTTTCAGTCCGAACGGTGCGACAGTCCCTTTGTGCTCGGATGGATTCGTCCGCGCATCTACATTCCTTACGGTTTATCGGAGGAAGAACGCGACTTTGTGCTCGCGCATGAGCGCGCGCACCTTCGACGCGGCGACCATCTCATCAAGCCGTTCGGCTTTTTGCTGTTGTCGGCGTATTGGTTTCAGCCGCTTCTCTGGGTGGCGTACATCTGCCTTTGCCGCGACATCGAAGCGGCGTGCGACGAAAAGGTGATCGCGGGTCTGGAAGAACACGAGCGCCGCCGCTATTCGCACACACTCGTGTCCCTCGGGGTCGAGCGCCGTCGCATCGCGGCGTGTCCCGTAGCGTTCGGCGAGGTGGGACTCAAGGAGCGCGTTAAGCGTGTGATGCACTATAAGAAGCCGACCGTGTGGATCGTGGCGATCGTGCTTGTGTTGACGGCGGTCGCATCCGTGTGTTTGCTGACCAACCGCGAATCCCCGCCGCCCGCCCCGCAAAGCACTTTCGAGGGGGCTGTGGTAAAGGTGGTTTCGAACGGGCATGTTGAAACGATGGCGGTGCAACCGAACGAGGAGATGACGGTGAATGAGGTCGTGTTCACCGTGCAAAAGGTCGATTTGGAGCAGATGGAGGTCACCGTCGCGTTCGATACGCCGCTGTGGCTGAATGGTGCCAAGACCACGCAGGTCGTGCTCCCGTATGACGCGGACGAGTATTCTCTGCGCGCCGATGCCAAAGACGGCGAGGTGGCGACCTATTGCCTGGAAATCAATATGCCCACGGCTGTGAAAACCGATCTGGTGGGCGGACTGCGGCTCCCGAACACATGGAACACCGAAACTGACACCCACCAAACGGTGTATAAAGCCGAAGATATGACGGTGACGCTCTATCCGCACTATTTCACAGCGACCTTCGGACGCTTGGCGGATCACACCATGAACGGAACGTACACATGGTCGGAGAATACGTTGACCCTTACCGAAGACGGGCACCTGACCGAATATGTGTTTCGAAAAGGCGAGAACGGGGCGTTGCGCTACGACGCGGCGGCATCCTATCGCCACCCGCGATCGAAATCGCTCGACCTGAGCGACGGCTTCACACTCGCGTTTTCGTATCGCTATGAGATCGAACGTCGAAAGGATGAGCGCGGTGTGTTGTGGGACGAGCATGACTATCGCATCCTCGATTGGGACGGTACCGTGATCGCGACCGATACGCTTTCGGAATGCCCCTTGATCGAAGACGTGTCCGACGGGCTGTTGCGCATAAAACACGGCACGACTGTCGAAGACAACCGCGCGTTCAAGTCGACGGTGTGGTATGTCGACATGCATCAAAAGAAACGGCTCGATACCTACAACGAGTTGATCACGGATCGCGATGCGGAGGTAGTGATGTCGCTGTATCAGCCCGAAGCGGGTGGTCTGTGCTACGTTTCGATCGATCGGTACAACGGCTATATGTACGGCGTCGGTTCGAGTTATACGAACGTGCAACGCTTCCGCATGTGGGGCGTGCGCGATCTGTCCAAAGCAAACGTTCGCGCCGCACTGCGCGGAGAGCGTCTGTCGGTTTCCTTCGTCGACCAAGAAGGCAAACCTTGCACGGTTGCGTACGACTGGCAAACGGGAGACCGTATCACAGAATAAAAAAATCCCCGATGCGAAGGCATCGGGGATTTTTTGCTGAGGATAAGAAATTTGCAGTCCGATCTTGAAAGAACAGGGTCTGTCAAAACGGAGCGGGGAAATGTCAGTCGATTTCGACCGACACGCGCAGGTCTTGACGGGTAGCCGCGGCACGCATCACGGTGCGCATCGCCTTGGCGATGCGGCCTTGCTTGCCAATCACACGGCCCATATCGTCTTCAGCCACGTGCAAGTGGAGAACAATGGTGCCGTCCTCGGCCGGCTCGTCTTGCTCCACCGACACGGCGTCGGGGTTTTCAACCAAGCCTTGCGCAATGACTTTCAACAGGTCTTTCATAGTGTGGTACTTCCTTTCTTTTTCGAGCACCTGATAAACAAGCTATCAGATACCGGCCTTCTTCAGCAGGGACTTCACCGTGTCGGTGGGTTGAGCGCCGTTCTGGATCCACTTTTGGACCTTCTCGGTGTCCACCTTCAGATCGACCGGATCGGTCAGGGGGTTGTAGTAACCGATTTCATCGATGAAACGGCCGTCGCGGGGATAGCGCGAGTCAGCCACAACAATGCGATAAAACGGAGCTTTCTTTGCGCCCATGCGACGCAGACGGATTTTGACTGCCATGGTAAATGACCTCCATTTAATAAAATGCTCAAAAAGTGTATATTCAAACTCTTGCGAGTAAGAAAACCAAGAAATTATCCCATCGGGGGGAACTTGCCCGGCATACCGCCGAGTCCGGGAAGCATACCGCGACGCTTCATCTTCTTGCCTTTCGCGCCGCCCATCTGCTTCATCATCTGGCACATGGAGTCGTATTGCTTGAGCAAGCGGTTGACGTCCTCGACCTTCATGCCGCAACCGGCCGCGATGCGGCGCTTGCGGGAGGGGTTGATGATCGCGGGTTTCGCGCGCTCGGCGGGCGTCATCGAGAGGATGATCGCTTCGAGGCGGTCAAACTGGCGCTCGTCGATCTCCACATCCTTGAGTTTCGAACCGATGCCGGGGATCATACCGAGCAGACCCTTGATATCGCCCATCTTGCGGATCTGGCGGAACTGATCGAGCATATCGTTCATATCGAACGAATTTTCGCGCAACTTGCGCTCCAACTCGCGGGCTTCCTTTTCGCTGATCTGCTGTTCGGCACGCTCGATGAGCGACATCACGTCGCCCATGCCGAGGATGCGGGACGCCATACGCTCGGGGTGGAACACCTCGAGGTTGTCGAGCTTTTCGCCCGTACCGATGAACTTGATCGGCTGACCGGTCACGGCACGCACCGACAACGCGGCGCCGCCGCGCGTATCACCGTCGAGCTTGGTGAGGACAACGCCGGTGATGCCCAGAGCGTCGTGGAATTCCTTCGCCACGCGAACGGCATCCTGACCGATCATCGCGTCGATGACAAACAGGATCTCCTGCGGTTCGACCTCCGCTTTGACGTTCTTGAGCTCCTGCATCAACTCTTCGTCGATGTGGAGACGACCGGCGGTATCGAGCAGGACGTAGTCGTTGCCGTAATCGCGCGCGTGGCGGATGGCGGCTTTGGCGATGTCGACGGGATTGGCGGTGCCCATTTCAAACACGGGAACGCCGACCTGCTCACCGACGACCTGCAACTGCTTGATGGCGGCGGGACGGTACACGTCGCACGCGACCAACAGCGGACGGTGACCCTTCGATTTCAAAAGGCGACCGATTTTTGCGGTGTGGGTGGTTTTACCCGAACCTTGCAAACCGCACATCATCATGACTGTGGGCGGTTTGGAGGCGTGGGCGAGAGGGGCTTCCTGCCCGCCCATCAAATTCACAAGCTCCTCGTTGACGATCTTGATGACCATCTGCGCGGGAGTGAGACTTTCCATGACTTGCTGACCGACCGCACGCTCGGTGACGGTAGCGGTAAAGTCCTTGGCTACTTTATAGTTGACGTCCGCCTCGAGGAGGGCCAGGCGCACCTCGCGCATGGCGTCCTTGACATCGTTTTCTGTGAGCTTGCCTTTGGAACGCAGCTTTTTGAAAGCGGCAGACAGCTTATCGGTCAATCCTTCAAATGCCATGGTGCCCTCCTTGGGATTACAGAATACGGTCTTTGAGCGCGTCGATCAGCTCGGCGAGCCGAACGGCATCGTTGGTGATCTCGGAAGCGCCGAGCGCCTCGGATTTTGTGTGGATCGCGGCGCTGTACCGCGACATGGCCTCGAGCGTCGAGTGGATGGTGCGCATTTTGGCGACCAATCCGATCCGCTCCTCCATGTCAAACAGCTGCACTTCCGCGCGTTTGACGGAATCGCGCACACCCTGACGGGAAATGCCGGCGTTTTCCGCGATCTCAGACAGCGAGAGGTCCTGATGGTAGTATTGCTCGATCATGTCGCGTTGCTTGTCGGTGAGCAGCTCGCCGTAGTAGTCGTACAGCAAGGCAACCTCCATGTTCTTCGCCACGATCGCAACCTCCCGTCTGTAAATGTAAAAAGCTTTACAGTCGTGTATTATAGAGGAAGAAACCGCTCTTGTCAACCCTTTTTTCGAAAAACGGTGGATTTTTCAAAAAAGAATTGGTATAATGAGCGCGGAAGAGTCGATTCTGCTTATATATAAGGAGATAATGATATGAAAAAGACGCTGTGTGTGTGGATATGTGCGATGATGGTGCTTTGCATGATGCCGTTTGCGGTGTCGGCGGCGCCGTCGGTACGCATGACGATCGCCGAGGTCGGTGCCGTGCCGGGGAAGGAGATCACCATCCCCGTCGCCTTTTCGGAGGTCGAGAATATGACGGCGGTTGACGCGCATCTGGAATTTGATGCCGCGAAGCTGGAATTTGTCAAAGGCACCGCCGTCGGCTGTGTCGCCGAAATGGGCATGGCATCGGCAACCGAGCCGCAATCCGCAACGGGTGAGGTGTGGCTCTCGGCAATGGATCTGAACGGCGTGTCCGGAAGCGGCGAAGGATTCCTCTTGACCTTCAAGGTGAAGGATACCGCATCGGGCGAGGCGTTCGTGCGCTTCAAGTCGGACTATACCCATATGTTGCTCATCGGTGCCGACATGACCGAAGCGGCGGTTGAGACGGTTGACGGTGTGGTGAAGTTTGCGGGCGAAGCGGTCGTCCCCTCAACTACGACCGCGACCGATGCACCGACCTCTACAGAGGGGACGTTGGTCGCCGTCGATGAGCAAGGTGCCCCGATCACGCGCCAAGACGGCGCGACGGTCACCGTCGCCGCCGCGGAAACGGTCGTCGACCTGCAGGGCGCAGTCGTGACCGATCAAAACGGCAAGGAACTGCGCTTGCCGAGCGTAGCGGTGATGGTGGATCAACTCACCGCCGAGCCCGAAGAGGAAGTGACGGTGCAGGTATCGCTGTCGGCCGTTGCGGATCTGTCGTCGCTCGAGATCGGCTTGACCTATAACAAAAAGGCGCTTGAGTTTATCAAGGGCGAAGGTGTCGGCTTTGTGGGCGACCGTCTGCGCGTGTTGGAGACGGAACAGGGATTGCTGTTGCAAGCGGAGCACGCCGCGCGTATGAGCGGCAGCGGCGCGGTGGCGAACTTGACCTTCCGCGTTACCGACCGTGCCCGTGCGATGAGCTACCGTCTCGGACTCGATCCGTCGCCGCGCCTTCTCATCGATACGACGTTGCTTGCGGTACAACCGTTCGCGGGTGAGATCCGCGTGCTGTCCGACGGTGCGAACGCCGGTGCCGAAAGCGCACCGTGGCTCTGGATCGCTGTCGGCGGCGCGGCGGTGGTGATCGTCGGCGTGGCGGTAGCGCTGATGCTCCGTCGCAAATCGGGAGGCACCACCCCGAAAAACAAGCGCGTGACCGATGTCAGCGGCGACGAATGATGTGCCCTATTATATATATTACCTTATTATAATAGAAAACGAGCCGATCAACCGATCGGCTCGTTTTTGCATTGTCGCCCTTCGTGATTGATGGTGTAGCCCTCGCGGTAGATCATGTCTGAAGCCTTGCAAAAGGTATACCCCTCGGCTGTCAACTGTTCGAGGATCGCAGGGAGCGCTTCGGGCGTGTGGAGCGCCGCGTTGTGGAACAGGACGATGCTTCCGCTCTGCACGCGCGAGATGACGCGCTTTGTGATCTCGTCGGCGGACAGATCTTTCCAGTCGAGACTGTCCACATCCCATTGCACCGCATACATCCCGAGATCCTCCACCGCTGCGACGGCTTCGTTGGAATAATCGCCGTAGGGGAAACGGTGCAACACGGGACGCACCCCGGTGATTGCTTCGATCTTGCGATTGCAATTCTCGAGTTCGGCTTTCATCTCCTCGGCGGACAGCGACGGCATGTGCGGATGGCTGTCGGAGTGATTCATCACCTCGTGTCCCGCTTCGTGAAGCGCTTTGACCGATGCGGGGCATCGATCCACCCATTCCCCCACCACAAAGAACGTCGCTTTCACATCGTACTGCGCAAGAATGTCGATAAGGAGCGGCGTGTCCTCGTCACCCCAGGCGGCGTCAAAGGTCAGGGATACGACACGGTCGTCGCGGTCGGTGCAGTAGATCGGCAACCGCCTTGCCGTGGCGGCAGTGGGGGCAACCGTCTGCGGTGCATACACCAAAATCGCAGTGAACAGCACCGTCGCCGCCACCGCCAAACTGACCGCCGCAAGCAGGGTGTGCTTGCGAAGGGGATACGAAAAAAGGATCTTCATCGGGATCCACGCTCCTTTTTGTGGGATGTGTTACCACTCTATGCACAAGGGCGGAAAAATAGGAGAAAATTACAATATATTTACCGCTTTCGTCACTTTGCCTAAAATTTCCCCAATTCTTTTAGGCATTAAAGACTATGCGACTGAAAAAAAGAAATAATGTAGATGCAATTAAGCACGTTGTTGTTCAAAAATGCCGAAACTCTCGTTTGGACTAGCATATAAATAGAAAATGGAGTATATTTTATGATAGCAAGATAGGCAGATTATCGAAACCTATCCCTAAAAGGAGGAAGTCCGTATGAAAAAAATGCTGAGCGTTGTTTTGGCATTGACCATGCTGGTCACCACGTTGTTCTCCGTGGCGATCATCCCGGTCTCTGCTGCGACAACCGACACGGTGGAATTCATCGCGAGTTCTGTCGAGGGCAAAATGGGTGACACGGTTGTCATCGATTTCTATGCCCCCGCCAACAACTATATGGTGAATTCCGACATGGTCATCAAGTATGATCCTACGTTGCTGGAACCGCAATCGCAGGGCCTTGATGACGACGGTTTGCCGATTTATGCCGACGTGAATGCGTCCTATTTCGGCAACACGGCCATGTACGGCCAAGCTTTGCGCAGTGAAGGCGAAATCGCGTTCCTGTTCGCGAAGTCCGGCAATGGCTACACGAAGAGCGGCAAGATGTTCTCGGTGACCTTTAAGATCATCGGCAACTCGGCTGACTACACGCAAGTTGTTCTTGCCTGCGATCCCCTTCGCGGCAACAACGGCGGCGCTGACGACTACGACATTCCGTACGAGTACTACGGTGGTCTTGTGACCATCACCGATGGTGCGGCGCAGGCGGATCCCTATAACTTCCTGCAAGAGGCGTACATTGCGGAGAACCGCCAAAACGTCACCATCAACGCGGACGGCACCTGGACGGTCACGGGCAACTTTGCTCTGGCTCCCAACGTGCAGTTCGACTATACCCAGTACCAGTACATCGTGCAGAACTTCACCTCGGATGTGGAGCTCTCCATCACGTATCTGGATCGTGACCCGAACGGCGTCTACGGCGATCACTGGGTCAACCTGTACAACAACTGGGTCGGCCCGAACTACTATCCGGTCGGCGGCTACAACAGCGTGGACAGCATCAAGGGCATCTACGACTGGAACATCGCCAACAACGGCTGGGCGAATCAGAACAACATGGCGACCGCTCGTGCGATCTACGTGGAGTTCAACGGTACCGGCACCGCGACCTTCAAGGCGCTCGGTCTGAGCAAGACGGTGGAAACCACCCAGGCGAAGGTGACGACGCAAACGAAGTTGCCGCCCACGGAAACTTCGGCGACCACCACGACCACCACGGAAGCTCCGACGACCACGACCACCACGAAGGTGACCACCACCACGACGACTACGACGAAGGCGCCGACCACCACGACCACTACGAAGGCTCCGACGACCACGACGACCAAAGCGCCGGTCGTGATCACCGATCCTTACAACTTCCTCCAGGAAGCCTACCTCAATGAGGGCGCTTCGAACGTCACCATCAATGCGGACGGCACCTGGACGGCGAAGGGCAACTTCTCGCTCGAGACCGACGCGGGCGTGACCTTCGACTACACGGTCTACAAGTACATCCAGCAGAGCTTCACTTCGAACGTGCCTGTGAAGATCACCATGCTCGATCGTGACCCGAACGGCGCTTACGAAGATCACTGGATCAACCTTTACGGCCAGTGGGTCGGCGACGAGTGGTATCCCACCGCGGGCTACGACAACGTTGACGACATCAGCGGCGTGTTCACCTGGAACATCAACAACAGCGGCTGGGGCAACAAGAACAACAAGGCGACCGCTCGCGCGATCTACATTGAGTTCAACGGCACCGGCACGGCAGTCTTCAAGGCGCTGCGTCTGATGGATTCTCCGGAACCTCCGACGACGACTACGACGAAGGCGCCCAC
>JAFQFZ010000044.1 GCA_017398425.1 Clostridia bacterium
GGCTATCGTGAGGATCTGAAGGACGACCAAGGCAACATGCTCTTCTCGGGCTGCAAGATCTTTGCGGTCGGCGGTGAAGTCGTTGTCAACTCCCTGAACTTCGGCACGAAGGAAGCGGAAGTCGTTACCACCCAAGCGGGCGGCAACACCGCTACCACCACGAAGGCGCAGGGCGGTTCTTCCAACAAGAACCCGAACACCGGTGATACCGAAGTGTTCGCGCTGACCATCGTGGTCCTCGCGGCTGCGGCGGTTGTGACGCTGTCTGCTGTCTCCAAGAAGGCGAAGTCTCGCTGATTTCCCCTGAATCAAAAACCGTAGGGATTTTTCCCTACGGTTTTTTCTTTTATAAATTTCAAAAGTGATACTTGATTTTACGGAAGAATCGTAGTATAGTATAATCAGCCATATGGTATACAGGCAAATTAAAAGGAGGAATTCCCAATGAAAAAACTGTTTAGCGTTCTGCTGGCAGTCGCGCTGATGGCGTCGATGGTGATGTCGGCTTCCGCCGCTACCAATCTGCTGAGCGGCGCGAACATCTACGCAAACGACACGAACTTTGCGACCCTCACCGACAACGGCGACGGCACCTACACCGTGGTGACCACCAAGGGTTGGGACTCGGCGACCGACGCCGCTTACGGCATGGCGATCGAGACCCAAATGACCGGTGTTGATCTCACCGCGACTCCGTATGTCAACCTGAAGCTGAAGTCGGACGTTCCCTTCCGTTTCACCCTGCTCGACAAGAATGCGGCGGGCGAGGCGAAGTGGATCGGTTTCGGCAACGAGTTCTTCAACACCGTGTTCCCCTCGGGCACCGAGGCTCCCTCGACTGCTCCCGAGAATGCGTTCTTCCCGGCGGGCGAGTACGATTGCGCCGCGTTCCTGAAGGGCTACTACGACTGGAAGACCAACAACGACAAGCTCACGGGCTATGATCCCGCGAATGCGAACGTTACCGCGTTCTACCTCGAGACTCTCGAGCCCGGCACGGTGACCGTTTCCGGTCTGACGCTGGCGGCCGGCGAGGACGACAACTCGTCCGACAACGGCGGTTCGAACAACAACAGCTCGAACAACAACAACAGCTCCACCAACGACAACCCGAAGACCGGTGACACCGAAGTCTTCGCGCTGACCATCGTGGCTTTGGCTGCGGCGGCGGTCGTGGCGCTGTCTGTGGTTTCCAAGAAAGCGAAGTCTCGCTGATCTCTTGAGAACAACTAAAAAACCGTAGGGACTTGTCCCTACGGTTTTTCTTTTTGCGGACATAACCTTGACTTTTGGGGCGTATCGTGCGATACTATTATCATCTGTAACTATGCCAAGAGGAAGTGAGCGAGTATGCGACGCGCCACCATCGCGGGACTCACGGTCGAGCTTTGCGGTTGCGCGCAGTGGCTTCATGCCGACAAGCTGGCGCGCTTTCCCGCGCAAGAGGAGCAGGCATCCATGCGCATCACGGTCGAAGAGACCGAAGCGCTCACACCGCCTGAAGGCGACACGCTCGGACAAGCGGGCGCGGCGGTGTGGAAACGAGGCGCCGACGGCATGACGGTGCTTGCGCGCCGCGATCAACGAGTGCAGGTGCGGTTTGATGCGGATTTTTCCGATGTGACGATTCGGCTTGAGCGCGGTGGCGCCCATGCGGATGTGCATCGCTATCGCTATGTGATGCAGGCGATCGGCTATCGCTTGTTGACACAAGGCGGTGCGTTGCTTCACAGCGCGGGACTTTCCATCCGGGGCATCGGTGTGGCGCTCAGCGGACGATCGGGGGTCGGTAAATCGACCTTGGCAACGCTTCTGTGCGAAGCGGATCCGACGGTTGCGGTGCTGTGTGAGGATGCGCCGGCGGTGTGCACGACAGCGGACGGCATCGAGCTTTGCGGTACGCCGTTTTGCGGCGACGACGAACGATGCGAAAATGCTCATGTGCCGCTTCGCGCGCTGGTGTTCTTGAAACAGGGGAACGGCAACCGCCTATCTCCGATGGCACCGCGTGATGCGTTGCAGGCCTTGCTTGAAAACATCGTGCGCCCGTATTATCAAGATGCCGTATCCGCGCAAGCGGTGGATCTTGCACTCGCATGGATCGGGAGGATCCCGATGTTTGAATTTGAAAACGACGGTACACCGTCCGCCGCCGAAGCGTTGCTTGCGGCGCTCGCGGAAAACGGAGTGACAGAGAAAGGGGTCAAAGGCGACCTATGAAACTGAAAGAAGGATTTTTGCTTCGCACGCTCGGAGATTCGGTCGTGGTCGTGCCGGTGGGGCAAGCCGCTATCGACATGCGCGGTATGATCACTTTGAACGGAAGCGGTGCGTTCCTGTGGCAAGCGCTGCAGGAGGAGCAAACCGAAGAGACGCTGGTGCAGTCGCTGACACAAGCCTACGACGTCGATGAAGAAACGGCAGCAGCGGATGTGCGAAGATTCACGGCGTTGCTCAGACAACACGATTTGTTGTGCGAAACGGAGGAAACGGCATGAACGCTTGGAAACGAATGACGGCTTGCCTGACGGCGGCCTTGCTCGCGGTGACATTGCTTTGCCCGATGACGGCATCGGCAGCCACCGAGGGCTACGATGACAACGGTTGCTTGATCTTTGCGACCGAGCCCGGTCAGACCTCGACCTATGCCTACTATTACAAAGACGGCAAACAGCAGTCGACCGACCTGATGACGTGGGTGGACGGCGGCGTGCACGGTAAGGCGCTCAAGCTCGACGGCATGACCGAGTATTTGGAACTGGATTTCTACCAGACGCCCAAAACCGCGTTCACGTTTGCAACGTGGATCAATTTTTCCGGCGCGCTCGATCCTGCCAATCCCGCGTCGGCTTACTGGCAGCGTCTCTTCACCCTCAATTCCCCCGCGGAGCGCTATTTCACCGTGTCGCCCCATGCGGCGGATGCGACCATCACCAACGACGAGGGTGCTCTCAACGGTGTGTATATGGAATACTATCCCGGTCACGCCGAGGGCGGTGAGCGCGGCGAAACGTTCCGTATGTTCGACGGTGTGCAGGACGGCATGAGCCAGTTCGGCTTGCCGCAAAACGAGTGGCACCACGTGGCGCTCGTTTCGGACACGCGCACCATCACGTTGTATATCGACGGCGCTCCCGCGCTGAAGGAAGACTACGCCATGGTGCCGTCGCAGATGAACATCAACGCCACCATGATCGGCAAGGGCATCTGGAACGACGCGACGCTCAACGCGCTGCTCGACGATACGATGATCTTCGAAAAAGCGCTCAACGAACTGCAGCTCGAAGCGCTGATGCAGACGGGCGACCCGACGGTTGCCGGTGCGGCGGCTCCCATCGTCACCACGACGACCGGTTATCAGCCGACCGCCCCCGTCACCACCGTCCCCACGCAGGATATGCAAGCGCGCAACGACGATCAACCGCTGACCGTTTTCGGTCTGGAGATGCCGTTGTGGGGCGTGGCGATCACGTTCGGTCTCCTGGGATTGTTCATCGTGCTGATCGTGACGGTCAGCTTGTATGAGCGCTATTGGCGCAAAAAGAACAACAAACCGCTCAAGTCGAAAAAGAAGGCAGCGGATGCGCCCGAAGAACCCAAGGCGCCCAAAAAGACTAAGGCGAAAAAAGAAAAAACAAAAAAGACCGATGAGACGGATGACGAGCAACCGGCCATGAGCATCAAAGAGGCCGCGTTGCAAAAACGCCGCGAGGAGCACGAACGCTTCCTGGCGGAAGAGGATGCATCCGACGAACAGGATTGAGAAAGGGGAGAGCCGAGATGAAATGGAAACGTTGGTGCGCGGCGTTGGCGTGTTTGCTGATGCTGTCGTGTATGACAATGACGGTCGCGGCCACACCCGACACCGAAGAAGAACTCACCAGCATGGAAACGGTGAGCAAGGTATATTCGATGCACATCAGCACCGTGCAAGGCTTTATCCAAGCGTCGCCCCAGACTCCCGCGTTTTGGGAATACCCGATGCTTCGCGGCGGCGAGGATTACGTGGAGGGTATGCTGATCCTGCGCAACGACAGTGAGGTATCCACCTCATTGAAGCTGTCGTCGGTGTCGCTCCCCTACGGCGATGCGGCGAAACTGAGCTATCTCGATCACCTGATGCTCACCGTCAAGGACGGCGACACCGTGATCTACGACAACACCTACGCTCACGTCAACGATGCGGAAGGCGGCTTGCACATTTCGCTTCCCGAGATGACGCCGGGTGAGGAAAAGGTCTACACCATCAAGCTCCGTTGCCTGTATTCCTACGGAGGTGACGAGACGGTGGACGCGCCGGTTCTCAACTGGAACTTCGAAGCCAAGATGTTGCGTCCTCTCTCGACGCAGGAGGTCGGCGGTCTGCCCGATTGGGTGGGTATCATCCTGATCGTGGCGGCGGTGACGGTATTCCTTGTGGCGGCGGCGGTGATCGTCTATGCCGTGCAGATGGCGCGCACCTTCCCGAAGGATAAAGAGGTTGCCGCGGACGAAGCGGAGAAAAAAGACGAAATACCCGTTGACAAAGACGAAAATGTATGATATACTTGCGGATGCCGCATGAAGTGGGCCTATAAGTGAGCGTGTCTCCGCCCGATTTCAGCGAGTCTTAAGAAAAGGTAGGAACTGAGTATGTACGCTATTATCGAAACCGGCGGCAAGCAGTACAAAGTGACCAGCGGCGACGTGCTGTTCATCGAAAAGCTGGATGCCGAAGCGGAAACCACCGTGACTTTTGACAAAGTCATCGCGGTCAACAACGACGAAACGATTTCTGTGGGCGACCCGTATGTTGCGGGCGCGACGGTCGAAGCCAAGGTCCTCAAGAACGGCAAAGCGAAGAAGATCACCGTCTTCACCTACAAGCCCAAGAAGGGCAAGCAGCGCAAGATGGGTCATCGTCAGCCGTACACGAAGGTGCAGATCGAAGCCATCAACGCCTAATCGCGATGATCGCCTGCCACTTTTTTGTGTCGCAAGACACCCTCGTCGGATTTGCGGTAAACGGTCACGATGCTCCTGATGACAGCGGCGTCAGCCTGCTGTGCTCGGCGGTATCTTCGGCGGTTTACATGACGGTCAACGCCGTCACCGACATTGCCAAGGTCACCCCCCTCGTCCTGGAAACGGGCGACGGCTTGATGACCTTGCGACTGCGACAAGACGATGCGCGTGCTTGTGAGCTGTTGCTCCAAGGACTCCGGCTTCACCTCGAAGCGCTTGCCGCAGAGTACGAAACGATCATTTCAGTCAATATCACGGAGGTGTGAACCCTATGTTGAAAATCAATCTGCAACTGTTTGCACATAAGAAAGGTATGGGCTCGACCAAGAACGGCCGCGATTCCGAGTCCAAGCGCCTTGGCGTTAAGCGCGCTGACGGTCAGTTCGTTCTGGCCGGCAACATCCTGGTGCGTCAACGCGGCACCCATATCCATCCGGGTACCAATGTGGGCATCGGTTCGGACGATACGCTGTTTGCGCTCGCGGACGGCACCGTGCGCTTTGAGCGCGTGGGCAAGGACCGCAAGCGTGTGAGCGTCTACGCTGAGCAATAAAAGCCGACTCCTCATCCCCATCGGTTCGCCGATGGGGATTTTTGGTATAACTAAGGAGGCGAATACCGTATGTTTATCGATAAAGCCATTGTGGAAATTCGCGCCGGCAACGGCGGTAACGGGGCGGTGGCGTTCCACCGCGAAAAATACGTCGCGGCGGGCGGTCCCGACGGCGGCGACGGCGGCAAGGGCGGTGATGTGGTATTTGTGGTCGACGACGGCGCGAACACCCTGACCGACTATCGCTTCAAGCGCAAGTTCTCCGCCCAAAACGGCGAGCAGGGCGGTGCCAAGCGTTGCTTTGGAAAAAACGGCGAAAACTGCGTGCTCAAGGTGCCGCGCGGCACCTTGATCTACGACGAAGACACCGGTCGTCTGATGGCGGATATGTCGTCGGACGAGCCGTTCATCGCCGCCCGCGGCGGTCGCGGCGGTTGGGGCAACAGCCACTTCGCCACTCCGACGCGCCAGGCACCGCGCTTTGCGAAGCCCGGCGTACCGGGCGAGCATTTTCGCGTACGTCTGGAGCTGAAGCTGCTGGCCGATGTCGGTCTGGTCGGCTTCCCCAACGTCGGCAAATCGACCCTCGTGTCGGTGGTCAGCGAGGCAAAGCCCGTCATTGCGGACTACCATTTCACCACGCTGTCTCCCGTGCTTGGAGTGGTGCGCGTGGGCGAGGGCGAATCCTTCGTCATGGCGGACATTCCCGGCGTCATTGAGGGCGCGAGCGAGGGCGTCGGTCTCGGTCACGATTTTCTGCGTCATGTCGAGCGTTGCCGCTTGCTGGTGCACGTGGTGGACGTTGCGGGCAGCGAGGGACGCGATCCGCTGACCGATTTTGACACCATCAATTCGGAACTCGAGAAGTTCAGCGAACAGCTCAGCTCTCTGCCGATGATCGTTGCGGGTAACAAATGCGACCTTGCGACCGACGAACAGCTCGCTGCGTTCCGCGAAGCGATGGAGGAGCGCGGCTATGACTATTACGAGATGATGGCGCCCATCGCGCACGGCACGCAGGAGATCGTCTACGCCTGTGCCAAGGCGTTGCGCGATCTGCCGCCGGTAAAGAGCTTTGAGCCCGATCCGATCGTCCTGCCCGATCCCGAAACGGTGGCGCAAAGCCGTGTGCCGCAGATCACGGTGCTCGACGATGTGTACGAGGTGTCGGCGGATTGGCTGCTTCCGATCCTGCGCACCATCGACGTGGACGATTACGAGAGCCTGCAGTATTTCCAACGTGTGCTGATCTCTTCGGGCGTCATCAAGGCGCTGGAGGATGCCGGCATCCAAGAGGGCGATACCGTCAGCTTGTACGACTTTGAGTTTGAATTTGTCCGATAAAGGAGACCGTTCTATGGAGCGTATGTATCCCAAAGAGATCGACGTGCGCACCGTCAGCCCGCTTGCTTTGGCGTTTGTGGGCGACGGCGTGTATGAGATGATGGTGCGCGAACGATTGGTGTGCCTTGCCAACCGTCCCCCGCGCGAATTGCACAAGGAAGCGGTTTCCATGGTGCGTGCGGAGGCGCAGGCGGCGGCAACAGAGATCATTTTGCCGCTCCTCACCGAAAAGGAACTCGCGGTCTACAAGCGCGGACGCAACGCGCATACCACGCGCAACAGCGATGAATATCATCGCGCGACGGGGCTGGAGACTTTGTTCGGATATTTGTATTTAAACGGTGAGATCGATCGTGTGCGATGTTTGTTTGACACGATCATGGGGGATACTACCGACGGCGAATAACGCAGTCGGAGGGGATCCTATGCAAAACCATACCCGTTGGAACGGAATGTTGTATGCGACCGGCAGTGCGCTTTACGCACTGTCGGTCGTTGTGTTTTCGGCACCTGCGGACATTGCTCCGGGCGGTGCGGCAGGGCTTGGCGTGCTTGCAAACGCCCTGTTCGGCGTGCCGATGGGACTTACGATACTGTTGATCAACGTACCGCTTTTGTGGGCGGCGGCGAAGAAGGTGTCGCGGCGGTATGCGTTGCGCTCGGCGGTGTGTCTTGTGACGGCATCGGTGATGATGGATGCGGGGGCATCGGTGGTCGTGCCGTATACGGGAGATCGCTTGCTTGCCGCGTTGTGCGGGGGATTACTCAGCGGGCTCGGCGTCGGGATGATCATGACTCGCGGTGCCGGGACCGGCGGCAGTGACATTGCCGCCTTGTTGCTCCAAAAACGTTGGGAGCATCTGTCGGTGGGACGGTGGCTGTTGGCACTCGATGCGGCGGTCATCGCGCTGTCGGTGCCGGTGTACGGCGAATTGTCGGCGGCGCTTTATGCCGCCATTCAGGTGTTTGTGTCATCGACGGTGATCGATCGGTTGGTTTACGGACGTGAGGAGGGACGATTGCTCCTCGTGGTGACCGCGTATCCGCAGGAGGTGTGCCGCGCGGCATCCGAGACGATCGCACGCGGTGCCACGATCGTCCGTGCGACGGGCGGTTATCAAGGCGATCAAAAGGCGCTCGTGCTGTGTGCGGTCAACCGTTTGGAGCTGCCGCTTCTCAAACGTGCTGTCCGCGAGGTCGACGAACGCGCCTTTGCCATGATCGTTCCCACAAAGCAGGTGGTCGGCGAAGGTTTTTTGGTCGAAACCGACTAAAAGCCACCGCAGACTCTTGTAATTTCTTAGAGAATGTGGTATACTTTTCCCAATAATATGGGCGCTTTGTGTGCTCGCATGGGGAGGCGGCTTCGTTGAAACGGGTTTCGGTCAGTATCGTGTCCTACAACAGCGCCGATGAGATCGCCGCGGCGATCGACAGCGTCCTGCAGTATACGCACGGCGTTGCCGTATCCGTGGTGATCGCGGACAACGCCTCCGAGGACAATACGGTCGCTCTGCTCCGCGAGCGGTATCCGCAGGTGACGGTGCTCGAAATGGGCGGCAACCTCGGCTTCGGTGCGGCGCACAACCGTGCGATCGCCACGGTCGACAGCGAGTATCACGTCGTCATGAATCCCGACATCACGTTCGACAGCGATGTGCTTTCGGCGCTCGCCGCGTATCTCGACGAAAACGAGACGGCGGTACTCGCCACCCCGTTGATCCTTAATGCGGACGGCAGTGTGCAGGCGGTGCCGCGCGTGCTTCCCAAGCGCCGCTATATGTTCGCCGGACAGCTGGAGCGGTTCGGCGGTGTGTTTCGCCGTTGGCGCGACGAATATACGCGCCGCAGGGAGACGTTTGATGTTCCGACGGCGATCGCGTTTTGCACCGGATGCTTCATGATGGTGCGTACCGCGACTCTCAAAGAGGTCGGCGGTTTTGACGATCGCTTCTTTATGTATATGGAAGATGCGGACCTGTCGCGTCGTTTGGCACGGCACGGTGCGCTGATGTTGGTGCCCGACGTGAAGGTGACGCATCGCTGGGAAAAGGCGAGCGGCAAATCGGGCAAGTTTTTGAAGATCCACCTGCAGTCGATGCGACGCTACTTCAAAAAATGGAGGAAAGCGGCATGACGGCATCGGTGGCGATGGCGACCTACAACGGTGCCGCCTATTTGGAAGAACAACTCGACAGTGTGCTGTCTCAGCTGTCGGAAGAAGACGAGCTGGTCGTCTCGGACGACGGCTCCACCGACGGCACACGGGATATTTTGGCGCGCTATGCCGCGCGCGACGCACGCGTCTGTCTGATCGACGGACCGCAAAAGGGAGCGATCGCCAACTTTGAACACGCGATTGCGCACACGCGCGGCGATGTGATCTTTCTGTGCGATCAGGACGACGTGTGGTGCGCGGGGAAATACCGTGCCGTGATGACGGCGTTTGACGATCCCGAGGCGGTGCTCGTGATGCACGATGCCGCCGTGACCGACGCTGACGGTGCGGTGCTCGAACCGTCCTTCTTTGCGCTTCGCGGCACGAAGGTCGGCTTTTGGAAAAATTTGTGGAAAAACAGCTACATCGGATGCTGTATGGCGTTTTCAAGTGCGCTCAAGCCGATCGTGTTGCCGTTTCCCGACACCATTCCGATGCACGATCAATGGATCGGCATGAAAGCCGAACGGTGCGGCAAGGTGACGCTGATCGAAGAGCCGCTGTTGCGGTATCGCCGCCATGAGTCGAACGTGACCGCGTCGTCGCGCGGCTCGCTCGGGACGATGCTGCGTCAGCGATGGGGTATACTCAGAGCACTGCGTCAAAAGCGGAAAGGATGAGAGGCGTGGAGATCCAACTCGGTATACTGCTCGTCATCTACAACCGCGCGTGCGAGGATTCGCCCTCGTGCGAGAGTCTGCGCGCGACGCATCAGGCGCAGGTCGTGATCGTCGATAACAGCACGGAGGAAAATACCAACGCTGCCTACGCCGCGAAGAACGGCTTCGGTTATATCGCGATGGGCGGCAACGTCGGACTCGCCAAGGCGTACAACCGCGGTGTGCGGTACTTGAAAGAACATACGTCGGCGACCCATGTGTTGCTTCTCGACGACGATACCACCCCGCCCGAGGAGTTTTTCTCCCTCATGCGTCAAGCGGTGGAAAACGAGCCGACGGCGACGGTGTTCTTGCCGCGGGTGCGGGACGAGAAGGGATGGTTGTCCCCGTGCCGCATCGAGGGATTGCGCGTGACGCGCATCCATGATCCCGCCGAGCTCACCGCCCAAACGGTCACCGGCATCAACTCGGGGTTGGTGATCGACCTCAAGGTGTTTGAAGACTATGCGTATGACGAGGGCTACTTCCTCGATTACGTCGATCACGCATTTTTGCGTGACATGAAGAAACGCGGTGCACACATCTGTGTCACCAAAGCCGTGCTCAACCAGCGCTTCGCCGCCAATGCACGCGGCGCGCGCAAAGCCAAAAAGATCCGTTTTCGGATCTTCAAGAAAGACTTTCGTCGCTTTTGCGGTACGTCCTTCCAAGGACGCATGACCGCATGGGCGGTGATCATGCGACGCCGCATCAAATTGTGGTTGTCGCGATAACACAAACGGAGGAGATCGTATGAAAGGTATTGTTCTGGCCGGCGGTTCCGGCACGCGTCTGTATCCCTTGACGATGGTGACATCGAAACAGCTCTTGCCGGTGTACGATAAGCCCATGATTTATTATCCGTTGTCCACGCTGATGCTCGCGGGCATTCGGGACATCCTGATCATTTCCACGCCCACCGATCTGCCGAATTTTGAAAAGCTCCTCGGTGACGGCTCGCGCTTCGGCATCCATCTGTCGTACGCCGAACAGCCCTCGCCCGACGGTCTGGCGCAAGCGTTTTTGATCGGCGAGGAATTCATCGACGGCGACAGCTGCGCGATGGTGCTCGGCGACAACATCTTCTACGGCGGCGGCTTGACCAAGCATCTGAAGACGGCGGCCGCGCGCGAGAACGGCGCGACCGTGTTTGGTTACTACGTCGACGATCCCGAGCGCTTCGGCGTGGTGGAGTTCGACGAAAACGGCAAAGCGATCTCCATCGAAGAAAAACCCCAAAACCCGAAATCCAACTACTGCGTGACGGGTCTGTATTTCTACGACAATCGCGTCACGGAGCTGGCAAAACAAGTCAAGCCCTCGGCGCGCGGCGAACTCGAGATCACCGATCTCAACCGTATGTACCTCGAAGACGGCACCCTCAACGTCGTGACGCTCGGCCGCGGTTACGCATGGCTTGACACCGGCACGATGGAATCCTTGGCGGACGCAACGCAGTTTGTGCGCATCGTCGAAGGACAGCAGGGCGTGCAGATCGCGGCGGTGGAAGAGATCGCCTATCGCAACGGCTGGATCGATAAAGACACGCTCATGGAGTCGGCGACCGCCTACGGCAAATCGCCCTACGGTCAGCACCTCAAAAATGTGGCGGAAGGGAAGTATCTCTACTGATGAAACTGTTGATTACCGGTTCCAAAGGACAGCTCGGCAACGAGCTTTTGACCATCCTGAAAAACGGATGCGCCGAGATCGGACCCATCAGCGACGCCTACAAAGACGCCGAGGTCATCGGCGTGGATGTCGACGAGCTCGACATTACCGACACGGCGGCGGTGCAGGCGTTTGTGGAAAACGAGCGCCCCGATGTGATCCTCAACTGCGCCGCGATGACCAACGTCGACGGCTGTGAAACGATGTTCGATGTGGCGATGAAGGTCAACGCCATCGGTCCGCGTAACTTGGCGGCGGCGGCGACGGCTGTGGGTGCGAAGCTCATCCACGTGTCGACCGACTACGTCTTCGCCGGCAACGGCACGACGCCTTACTGTGAGTGGGAGCCCTGTGCCCCCAACACCGTCTACGGCAAATCGAAGCGCCTCGGTGAGGAATACGTGCTGATGCAATGTGCGCGTTCCTTCGTGGTGCGTACCGCCTGGCTTTACGGCTACGTCGGCAACAACTTCGTCAAGACGATGTTGCGCCTCGGTGCCGAGCGCGATCGCCTGACGGTGGTCGCGGATCAGCGCGGCAACCCCACGTCCGCCAACGACCTGGCGTACCATATGCTCAAGCTTGCGCTCACCGACGAATACGGTGTGTATCACTGCACCAACGAAGGCGAGTGCAGTTGGTGTGATTTTGCGCGCCGCATCATGGAAAAGAGCGGTCGCGCCTGCGAGGTGGCACCTTGCACCTCGGCGGAATACCCGTCGAAAACGCCGCGCCCGGCGTATTCGTCGCTCAACAATTTGATGCTCGCCTGCACGGTCGGCAACGAAATGCGACCGTGGGAGGATGCGCTGGATATGTATCTGAAAAATCTGGAGGGGATGAACCAATGAAAACGTATCTTGTGACCGGCGGTGCCGGCTTTATCGGCTCGAACTTTGTGCTCTACATGCTCAATAAGTATGACGACGTCTACATCGTCAACATCGACAAGCTGACGTACGCTGGCAACCTTGAAAACCTCAAGTCGGTCGAGAATCATCCGAACTACACCTTCATTCAGGCGGACATCTGCGACGACAAAGCGATCGCCGATATCTTCCAAAAATACGACATCGACTATGTGGTCAACTTCGCGGCGGAAAGCCATGTGGACCGCTCCATTGCGGATCCCGAGGTGTTTGTCCGCACGAATGTGCTCGGTACCGTCAACCTGCTCAACAACGCGAAAAAGGCGTGGCAGATCGGCGACGATCAGTACAAAGACGGCGTGAAATACCTGCAAGTTTCCACCGACGAAGTGTACGGTTCGCTTGGTGAGACCGGCTACTTCATGGAGACCACCCCGCTCGATCCCCACTCGCCGTATTCGAGCTCCAAAGCGTCGGCGGACCTCTTCGTCAAGGCGTACGGCGACACCTATAAATTCCCCATCAACATCACCCGTTGCTCCAACAACTACGGCCCGTATCAGTTCCCCGAGAAGCTGATCCCGCTGATCATGAACAACACCCTCAATCACAAGAACCTGCCCGTCTACGGTGACGGTATGCAGGTGCGTGACTGGCTGTATGTCGACGATCACTGCAAAGCCATCGACATGGTCGTGCGCGACGGTGTCCCGGGCGAGGTGTACAACGTCGGCGGTCACAACGAGCGCCCGAACATCTTCATCGTGAAGACCATCATCAACTACATCAAAGAAAACGTGGACGACACGGTCGGCGAGCACATGATCACCTACGTTACCGATCGCAAGGGTCACGACCGCCGCTACGGCATCGACCCGCAGAAGATCAAGGACGCGCTCGGCTGGTATCCCGAAACGCCCTTCGAGGTGGGCATTGTCAAGACGATGCAGTGGTACCTCGACAACAAGGAATGGGTCGAGAACGTCACCTCGGGTGCCTATCAGCAGTATTACGATAAGATGTACGCCGACAAATAAGACGGAGGATCAACGACATGGAAAACGTTACCATCGGCAATTTTACGTTTGAAAAGACCGCCATCGACGGCGTGATCATCGTCCATCCGAAGGTGCACGGCGACAACCGCGGCTTCTTCATGGAAACCTATGTCGAGAAGGTGTTCCGCGAGGGCGGCATCGATGCAAACTTCGTGCAGGACAACCATTCCTCCTCGACCTACGGCGTGCTTCGCGGTCTGCATTTCCAGCGCGAACACACGCAGGCGAAGCTCGTGCGCGTCGTGAAAGGCGAAGTGTACGACGTGGCGGTGGATATGCGCAAGGGCAGCCCCACGTTCGGCAAATACGTCGGCGTGCTGTTGTCGGCGGAGAACAAAAAACAATTCTTCATCCCGAAATATTTTGCGCACGGCTTCCTGGTGCTCAGCGAGGAAGCGGAATTCGTCTACAAAGTGGACGATTACTACGCGCCCGGCTCGGAGGTCGGACTGATGTGGAACGACCCCACCGTCGGTGTGGATTGGCCGATCGCCGAGGGCATGGAGATCAAGCTGTCCGAGAAGGACACCAAGAACCTTTCGTTCGACGAGATCGAATGGTAAGAGGCAAACCTCGCACGTAATATCGGCGGCACCGCGTGGGTATACTGTCCCTTAGAAAAGGGGGAGTGCGCGTTGCCGCTGATTTTATTAGAACACATTTGCAAATCGTACGAGACCGATGCGTTGCATGTGGAGGCACTTCGGGATGTGTCGCTGTCGGTGGACCGCGGCGAATTTTTGGCGATCATCGGGCCGTCCGGTTCGGGAAAATCGACGCTGATGAACGTCATCGGTTGTCTCGATACCCCGACCTCGGGGCGCTACGTTCTGGACGAAAAAGACGTTTCGGCGATGTCGGATAAGACGCTGTCGCAGGTGCGCGGACAGTGCATCGGATTCGTGTTTCAAAAATTCCACCTCATGCCCGAACTGACGGCGCGCGAAAACGTGGAGATGCCGCTTGTCTATCGCGGATTCAGTGCGTCGAAACGCCGCAAACTCGCAGAGGAAAGTCTCCGTCGTGTGGGACTTGAAAACCGCTTGGAGCACCGACCGGGTGAGTTGTCGGGCGGTCAACAACAGCGTGTGGCGATCGCGCGGGCGATCGCGTCGCATCCGCCGCTCATTTTGGCGGATGAACCGACCGGCAACCTCGACCGCGCATCGGGGGAAACGGTGATGCGGTTGCTTCGCGACTTGCATGACGAGGGGCACACGGTGGTGCTCATCACCCACGATGCCGACGTAGCCGCGTCGGCCGGGCGGGTGGTGCGGCTGTGTGACGGGCGGATCACGCCGCCCTGACGGAAAGGATCGATAGGATGGTATACGAGACCTATATGCAAGAGGCGCTCGCCCTCGCCGCCGAAGCGGCGGCAGAGGGGGAAGTCCCCGTGGGGGCTGTGGTGGTGCGCGAGAGCGACGGTGCCATCGTAGGACGCGGACGCAACCGCCGTGAGCAGGCGCGCCACGCCCTCTCTCACGCGGAGATCGAGGCGATCGACGAAGCGTGCAAAACGCTCGGCGGCTGGCGACTGTCGGGATGTCACCTCGTTGTGACGCTCGAGCCGTGCCCCATGTGCGCGGGTGCGATCATCAACGCGCGTCTGGATGCGGTGGCGTTCGGCGCGCACGATCCGAAAGCGGGCTCGTGCGGCTCGCTTGTCGATCTGTTCAGCCTGCCCTACAATCACCGCCCTGCTCTCGTCAGCGGCGTGTGCGAAGAGGACTGTCGGGCGATTTTGAAATCGTTTTTCAAGAACCTGCGCGACAAAAAGAACGCGCAAAAGGAGGATCTCCATGGCGCATGAAGTGACTCGTCTGTCCACCGAACAAAACAATCCGCGGACGGTGGCGATCGACCGCGTCGACACGCTCGAAGCGATGCGTATGATCCATCACGAAGACACGGTGGCGGTCGAGGCGATGGAAGCGGCTCTCCCCATCCTTGCGGCGGCGGCGGATGAGATCGCGGCGCGCCTGCAAGCGGGCGGTCGCCTGTTTTATGCCGGCGCCGGCACGTCAGGACGCATCGGTGTGCTGGATGCGTCCGAGCTTCCCGCAACCTACGGCACCGATCCCATGCTCGTCAAAGCGCTGGTCCCCGAAGGCTACGCGACGCTTCACGACGCGCGTCTGGGGGATGAGGACAACGCCGATTTGGCGCGCGCGGATCTGATCGCCGAGGGGCTTTCGGCGGCGGATGCGGTGGTCGGCATCGCGGCATCGGGACGCACCCCCTATACATACGAAGCGCTCCGCTTTGCGCGTGAGCGCGGTGCATTCACCCTGGCGATCGTCAACGCGCCGCATTCGCGTCTGGAAACGGTGGCAGAGAGGACCGCGGTGATCGATACAGGAGCCGAAGCCATCCAGGGTTCGACGCGCATGAAGGCGGGCACGACCCAAAAGCTCGCGCTCAACATGCTGTCGACGGTAGTGATGATCCGTCTTGGTAAGGTGTATCAAAACCGCATGGTGGAGATCACCGCCATCAACGAAAAACTGGAAGAACGCGGTGCCAAGATGCTCTCGGAGCTGACGGGCGCCGATGTGGATACGGCGCGTCGCACGCTTCTTGCCTGCGACGGACACGTCAAGACCGCCGCGGCGGCATTGCTTTGTGACTGCGATGCCAAGGAAGCACGGGAGCGCCTTGTCGCATGCGACGGACATTTGTCGCGATTGCTGAGGGAGGGATAACACATGATTTGTTACATCGGAATCGACGGCGGCGGAAGCAAGACCGATCTGCGCATGGTCGATGAAAAAGGCAACGTACTCTACGAAATCAAAGGCGGCGGATCGAACCCCTACACCGTGCCGCCCGCCGAAGCGGAAGCACTTTTGAAAAATATGATCGCGGGTGCGCTGGCGGCAATGCCCGAGGGCGCAACGTTCGGCGGCGCGTGCATGGGCGCGGCGGGCGCCGACACCGAAGAGGACTACGCGTTCTTCACGCGCATCCTCAAAGAAGCGTGTCAAAGTGAGTGCGTGCTCGCCGTCAACGACGGCTACGCTTCGATGTACGCGACCCTCAAAGATCGTCCCGGCGTGGTCATCGCGGCGGGCACGGGTTCCATCGCGTGGGGTAAGGATGAAAACGGCAATGCCTATCGTGTGGGCGGTTGGGGATTCCTCTTCTCCGATGAGGGAAGCGGCTACCGCATGGTCAGCGATGCGCTCGACGTGGTGTGCCGCACCATCGACGGACGCGCGCATCACGGCGCATTGCTCCTCGAACAGTTGATGGAGGCGTTTGGGGTCAAGACCCACGAACAGCTCATCAGCGAGATCTATCTCAGCCCCAATCCGCAGTCGATCGCGGCGTATTTCCCGCTCGTGTGCAAAGCGGCGGAGGAAAAGGACACCTTGGCGCTTGAGGTCATCAACAAAGGTATGGACGATTTGGTGGAGCTCGCGGCGGCAACCGCGCGTCAGATCGGGATGTATCCCGCGTTCAACATCGGCATGAGCGGTTCGATCTTAACCAAAGTCGCCTTCACGCGCGAGCTCTTCATCCAAAAGCTCAACGAACGGTTCCCGAAATGCACCATCGTGGAGGATCGCGCCGACACGGTGGCAGGCGCTTTGTATCTTGCCAAAACGATATCGTAAAGGCGCGTTGTTTGTTTTCACAACAAATCAGCTAAGCGCAAAAAAAAGTTGACATTATCCCGAAACGGTGCTATTCTTTTCTTAGAGGATCAGGAAGCTCGAAAATCCTATAACGGCTAAGGAGGGGTATTATGTTGAAAAAAGTAGGGGCGCTTATGATCGCGGCGGGGATGCTGTGTGCTTTGTGGATCCCTGCGGTATCGGCGCAGACGAATGAAACGTTGCGTGTGCGGTACGGCGGCGACGTGAACGGTGATGGCACCGTGACCACCTCCGACGTGCGCAGTCTGTTTGCCGCGGTGTCCGGGGAACGCGAGTCGCTCGCTGTCGAGACGGCAGATGCCAACGCCGATGGTGTGTTGAATATGATGGATGCGGTGCAGACGTTGCGCGTTACGATTGACCCGACGGCGGTGAAACTGATCCTTCCGACCGTCAGTGCGACAGAGACGGCTCCCGAGGGGGAGGAGATCTCTTACATCTTGGCGGATCATTATGCGGACGGAGCGGAACGAAATCCTTGGTGCGATGATGTGTGGATCGCGCAGTCGTATGAGGAATTGGCGGCGATCAACCAAGCCTTCCACCGTCCGAATGCGGCGGAGAAATACGATTTGACCGCCCGATACGACGAAGCGTTCTTTGAGGACAAGGCGGTCATCGTCTGGGCGATGTTCCATGAAGGTACGCTCAACGGGATGGGGTTCAACGGCATCGTGAAGAACGGCGATGAGCTGTGCTTAAAACGCACGTTATACAGTGACCGGACGCAAAGCATGGTGTACAATCAACGGTTTATCCTCGAGATCGACAAAGCGGATCTCGAAGGCATCACGACCGTGACGAAATACACCGATGAATATATCTATTCTCTTTCGTGAGATGCAAAAAGGATGGCAGATGCCGAAACGGTATCTGCCATCCTTTGTTTATGATTTTCAGATGTACTTCAAAATCTCCGCCGCACTCGCAAGCACGATGTCGGGTTTATCGTCGGACGCGTCGAGGATCTCTTTGGTCGTCTCGCCGCTCAGGACGAGTACGCTCGTCACCCCGGCGGCGAGTCCGCTCTTGACGTCGGTGTAGATGCGGTCGCCGATGACGACGGTCTCCTCTTTTCCGAAACCCGTCATCTCCATCGCAAGCGTCGGCATCATGGGGGAGGGCTTTCCGATGACGAACGGGCGCTTTTTCGAGACGTTGAACAGCATGTCGCACACACTGCCGCAGTCGGGCACACTGCCGAATTCGGTGGGGCAGACGTAGTCGGGGTTGGTGGCGATGTACGGCAGGTCGCGCCCGAGAAGCAGACGGGACGCGTCTTCAAGTTTGCGGAAGGTCAGCTCGGTGTCGTAGCCCATCACCAGTACGTCGACGCGGTCGAGGTCGGTGGTGACTTCAAATCCCTCGCGCTCCAGCTCTGCGATGAGCGAGCGCGTGCCGCAGACGTACAGCGTTTTCCCCGCGTAATGTTGTTTGAGGTAGTAAGCGGTCGCTTGCGACGAGGTGATAAAATCGTCATACACGGCGTCGATGCTGAGCGAGGCGAGCTTTTTGATGTAATCCTGCACGCTTTTCGAGCTGTTGTTGGTCATGAACAAATAGCGTCCGCCTTTGGCGCGAATGGCGGCAAGAAGCGACGGCGTGAAGTCGAACAGGCGGTTGCCGAGGTACAGCGTCCCGTCCATATCGAACAAAAACAGGCGCTTTGTTGTGAGTCGTTGCGGCATGGCGCGATCCTCCCGAAACGTATGTGTTGATGGTATTGTAGCGCGGCGCGCCGCGGTTGTCAACCGTGGGGATATATTTGAGGTTTTCCTTCATGTAAAGTGTGGTATTTGCCGCGCGGAGGTGTACTCTTTTAAAATAGGATGCTATACTGATAAACTGTATAGCTATGTGCTACTATGTCAATTTATCTCCAAGGGGAGTGTATGTTCATGAAGAAAAAACTGTTGAGCGCGCTGCTTGCGGCGATGCTGCTCATGACGACGCTGTTTGCGGTGCAGTTTGCGCCGAGCGCGTCGGCGTCGGGTGACATCGATCTGCTCGATGCCATCAACGGCGGCAACGCGATCGTCATCGAGGATGACAACGACAAGCCGTTCTGGCTCAGTCCCGCTCTCACCTACAGCGGCGAGACCAATCGGTATCTGCATCTGTCGGTGACGTCCGAGGTGCCGTTCCAAATCGCGTTTTCCGATTCGAAAACGACCGAAGGCACCAAATGGATCACCATGACGGGCGACTTCTTTACGGCGTTCGGTCTTGAGAACGCTCCGTCGGATAACCTCATCCCGGCGGGTACCTATAACTTGTCGCTCGATCTGAAAGGGTGCTACACCTGGAACAGCACCTATCCTTCGGACGGCATGCTCAACATCGACGGCGCATTCTTTGAGCCGAGCGGTGTCGGTCACTTTGAAGTGTCGCATCTGTCCCTTTCGGGCGATTCGCATTTCGATCCCTTCACCAAGGATGTCGATCTGCTTCCTTACCTGACCGAGGGCGGTGATGCGCTCGTCATCAACGACGACGTCGACAAGCCCTTCTGGTTTGAGCCGGGCATCCGTTACAGCGGCAACACTCATCCGTATCTGCACATGACCGTCAGCTCGGAAGTCCCGTTCCAGATCGCGATCTTGGATAACAAGACCACCGGTTCGGATAAATGGATGACCGTGACGGGCGACTTTTGCTACGAATTCGACCTCGATGAGGTCCCCGCGAGCGGTCTGATCCCCGCGGGCACCTATCACGTGTCGATGTATATCAAGGGTTGCTACACTTGGAACGGCTCCTATCCGTCGAGCGGCAACCTCTCCATCAACGGTCTGTTCTTCGAGCCGAGCGGTGTCGGTCACTTTGAGGTGTCGCACCTGTCGCTCAGCAGCGAGGCGACCTACGTTCCGCGTTCGATGGGCAACCTGATGGAAAAAGCGTATGTCGTGGAGGGTGCTGAAAACATCACCGTCAACGACAACGGCGACTGGGTCATCACCGGTAAGATCGGTCTGGCACCCAACTATGCGTTCAACTACAACACGCTTCCGAATCTGCAGATCCGTGCCGAGTCGGACGTGGAGTTTAAGATCAACATTCTCGACGACGACGAGGGCGATCTCTACAGCAACCAATGGATCGATTTGTCGGCGAACTGGCTGGGAACGTCGTGGTTCGCCGCCGGCACTTTCAACCAGATCAACAGCATTCAGGATATCTTCGCCTACAAGACCGCCTATGAAGGCTGGAAGAACCAAAACGGTGAGGCGAACGTGCGCGCGATCTACATTGAACCGAACGGCGCCGGCACCATCACGCTGAAGGCGTTCAACCTGATCAGCGCGAACATGGAGAGCGGCGGCTACGATTACTACACCACTTCCTCGGATTTCTATTATAAGCGCAGCCCGCACCGTGTACACTCGGTCGGCACGCGTTCGGCGCTCGGCACCGGCACGGTCCCCGCGCAGTATAAGCTCTACAACCGCAACACGGGCAACTATGTGCGCGTGTATTGCGCCGACTTTGAGACAGCGGCCAAGGGTGAGATCAACTTCCGCCGTTTGACGCTGGACAACTCGCCTTTGGCGCACAACGCCGGTTATCTCCGCGCGGTGGTCAAGGCGGCCTTCCTCGACAAGACGCTCAACGACCTGATCTGGGCGGTGCAGGCTTATGTGAATGACGAAGCACTCGCGCAGGCACTGTGGAGCCTCACCGAGGAAGAAGCGATCGCGGCGTGCCAGGCGGCGGTCTGGGAATATTCCAACGGCAAGAACAACGCGTCCAAGGAATTCGAATATGTGCGTTCGGTGGCGTATTCGGCGAACAACTCGAAGAACTATCCCGCTTACAGCGGCATTGAAACCTTGGCGGATGGCAAGACCCTGTCTCCGTCGGACATTCTTGCGAGCGGCACCGAAATCACCTCTGTGAACCAAGGCGTCAACAGCGCGCGCGAGACCCGCATCAACGCGGTGTATAATTACCTCATGAGCTTGGCGGAGGATACCACGGTGGTGCCGCAGGCAACCGTCATGACGGAAGAGACGAAGAACGACGACGGATCGATGACCATCACCTTCTGGGCGACGGAAAAGAACGTCGACGGTTCGTCGGTGTATCTGAATGCGAACGTCTCCGGCGCTTCGATGCGCGGCGACGTGCAGGATCTCGGCAACGGCAAATACAGCGTGACGCTCGAGAACTTCGGTGGCGATGAATATTCGATCTGGTTCTCCGGTTCGCAGGATGTCGGCGCGCAAGCGTATTTCTACGAAGCGGACGGCGGTATGAACGTGGCGCAGAGCTTCATCGGTGTGGACCGAGCGCCGCTCCATGTGTCGGTGTCGAAGAGCTTTAAGGCTCCGGCGAAACCGACCACCACGACCACCACGACTACTACCACTACTACGACCACCACAACCACCACTACTACTACAACTACTACAACCACCACAACCACTACAACCACTACCACTACAACAACCACTACGACTACCACCACCACAACAACCACTACCACAACCACCACCACTACAACAACAACCACTACCACCACTACCACTACCACAACTACTACCACCACCACGACCAGAGCGACCACCACGACAACCACCGCCGCACAGAGCGGCA
>JAFQFZ010000045.1 GCA_017398425.1 Clostridia bacterium
ATAACGGACGCTGACGCGTAGGGCACCTCATCAGTCTCGCCTGCGGCTCGACAGCTTCCCCTCAAGGGGAAGCCTTGTTCGCCTGTTTACAGGTTGCAGTGCAACACATGCGGTTGGCAAACCGTTCCATGCGCTTACAAGTGCGGCCTGTAACGGTCCCTTATAGGGGCAGTGCAAACCAGCAGCTAAGCTGGTGGTTTTGATTGCAACCGCTTCTCTCAAAAAAATCCCCCTTGCAACCTGACCGTATTTATTATATAATAAAGGGTACACTAGGCGAATTGTGTAAAAAGGAGGTGAGCCGATTGCAGTATACATGGAATACACCCTACAGCTTCGAGATGGCATCCATCCCCAAAGCGGCGGCGGAACAATTGAAGCTCGCGAGCGCGTTGCAACTGCGCGTGCTTGTGTGGTTGTGCTGTGTGGGGCAGGGACGGTTTGATGCGCCGTCGTGCGCGATCGCCTGCGGCGGCTCACCCGAAGCGTGCGAAGAATCCTTGCGCTACTGGCAAGCGCAGGGTTTGATCGTCCTCAATGAAGAGAGCGCTCCCCCTGTGGCGGTCGCGCCCGCCCCTGTGGTGGCGGAACCGATCGCTCCGCCCGCCGAACCGACACCGCCTCCGGTCGCTCCCGTGCTGTTGCCGGTTCAGCCGACCGCCGCCGCGCGTCCGACGCGCGCCGAGGTGCTCGACGTGCAAGCGAGCGATCCGCAGTTTGCCTTTTTGCTTCACACCGCGTCCCAAAAACTCGGAAAACCCTTGTCACCGGCCGACATGGCGGTGTACTTATATTTATACAAAGAGGTCGGCTTGCCGCCCGAGGTCATTTTGATGATCATCGGCTACGCTGTCAAAAACGGCAAAGCAAAGCTGTCCTACATCGAAAAGACCGCTCTCAACTGGGCGGAAGACGGCATCACCACCATCGCCGCCGCGGATGCGCATCTGTGCCGCATGGAAAAACGCGACGACGCGTGGAAGCAGGTGAGCGAGCGCTTGTCGCTCGACACACCGCGCCCGACGGTGGCGCAAAAGGAAACGGCGTACCGCTGGGTGTTTGAATGGAGCGTTGCGCCCGACGTGATCGACGAGGTCGCGCGCTACACCGTCGAAAAGCTCGGCAAGTTCCAGCTTGCCTATGCCGACCGCATTTTGGAGCGATTTGAGGCCTCCGACATCCGCACCGTGGCGGCGGCAAAGAAGGAGCTGGAAGCGCCGCAAAAACCGCAAAAGAAGCGCACATCGCGCATGAAGACGGCCGAAGATCGCGCGCCGTCGTTTGATATTGAGCAGTACGAATCGTTGGCGATGCGGCACCGTCCGCGTCCGCCCAAGCAGGAGGATTGACGTTCATGTCCTATTCCAAAGAGGTATACGAGGCGGTCACGCAGGAACTGCAACGCCGCCGTGTCGCCGCCGAGCAGGAAGCCGCCGCGTTGCGCGCGCGTATGCGCCGCGATCCGCGCGTGTTGCCGCTCGAAGCGGTGATGGCAGGATCGATGCGCCGCGTGGCACAAGCCGTTTTGAAAGGCGGCAACGCCGAAAGTGAGATCGCCGTCATCCGTGCCGAATCCCAAAAAGCCAAAGCGGAGCTGGCCGCGATCATGAAAGAACACGGCGAGACGGCGACCTCCTTTTCGCCGCGCTATACCTGCTCGCAGTGCGAGGACACCGGCTTTGTGAACGGGCGCTCTTGCGCCTGCCGCAACACGCTTCTGCGTGAGCACGCGGCGGCGGAACTGCGCCGCTGGACGGGCATGAAGCTCTGCTCGTTTGAGACGCTCGACCTCAGCTTTTACGACAACACCTTTGACGAGCGCCTCGGCTGTTCGCCGCGCGAGGCGATGAAAGAGGTGCTCGAATACTGCCGCTGGTACGGCACGCATTTTGCGTTGTCGCATCCGAATCTGCTTCTCAGCGGTCCGACGGGTACGGGCAAGACGCACGTCTCGCTCGCCATCGCCGCCGCCGCGTGCGACCGCGGCGCGAACGTGGTGTACGGTTCGGTGCAGGCACTTCTTCACAAGATGGAAGCGGATCACTTCGGACGCGCGGACGCGCACACCGAGCAGACCCTGCTCGACTGCGATCTGTTGATCCTTGACGACCTCGGCACGGAGTTTTCCTCGCCGTTTTACACCTCGGCGCTCTACACGCTCATCAACGGGCGCATGCTCGAAGGGCGTCCCACCATCATCAGCACGAATCTCGATGCCGCGGCGATCTATGAGCACTACGGGGAGCAGATCGCGTCGCGCTTGATCGGAACCTACGAACCGCTGTTGTTTGTCGGGCGCGACGTGCGTCAGCAAAAACTGCAACGGCGCTACCACGCGGAAGGATGAAAGATATGGCAAACGAATTGTTTTGCATGGGTTGCATGCAACCTTTGAGTGAATTTTCCGACAGTTGCTACCACTGCGGCTATCCCGCCGCAGGACAAAATCCTGCCGGCTATCTGCCGGTGCGCACGCAACTGAGCGGTCGCTACACGGTGGGACGTGCGCTGGAAAAGCGCGGCGATGCCATCGTCTACATCGGTTACGACAAGACCGCGCGCAACACCGTCCTCATCCGCGAGTTTTTCCCGCGCGGACTGTGTGAGCGGTTGTCGCGTCAGGTGGTGGCCGCGTCGGATCACGAGGCGGAGTTTGATGCCTGCTACGAGCAATTTCGCAAGCAAGCGCGCATCATCGCGCGTATGCGCGATCTCCCTGCGATGATCCCCGTGTACGATCTGTTTGAAGAAAACGGCACCGCCTACACGGTGTCCGATCAAATCGACGGCGTGGCGTTTCGCCGCCATCTGCAGTCGATGGGCGGCACGATGAAATGGGAAGAGGCGCGCAAGATGTTTGTGCCGCTGATCTCGTCGCTTATCTCACTTCATGCGGCAGGACTGTATCATCTCGGCATCTCGCCCGATTCCATTTTGGTGGACAGCGAAAACCGCCTGCGTCTCGACGGCTGGCAGCTTGCCTCTGTCCGCACGGCGGCGGGACCCTTGAAGCCGAAGATGCCCGTCGGCTACGCCGCCCCCGAACAATACGACGAAAACGGCAAGATCACCCAGGCATCGGATGTCTACGCTCTGGGTGCTACGATGCTGTATGCCTTGACGGGCGAAGAACCGCCCCTGGCGACCGACCGCGTCAGCAAGGTCGCTTCGCTGATGGTGCCGACGGCGGTGGCGGAAAAATGGCCTGCCCACATTGCGCCGACGTTGTGCGATGCGTTGATGCTCGACAGCACCAAACGCATCCAAACGGTGGAACTGCTTCGCGATCGTTTGACGGATGCACCCGTGGTGGAAGCGCTCCGCGAGGACGCCATGAGCGATGACCGCCCCGAAAAACCGCGTAAAAAGCGCGGCACCGTCGGTTATAAGATCGCCGTCGGAGTGTTGTCGGGCGTGTGTGCGTTGTTGATTTTGTTGATCGTGCTGTTGTTCACGGGTGTCATCGGCATCGGCGGCAACGCCGCACCGACGGAGGAAACGCCGCAAACCACCGCCACCACCGTCGCAACGACGACCACCGCCCCCACCGCACCGCCCGAACAGCAATACGCCGTGGAAAACGTAGTGGGACTCACGCTCGGCGAAGCCAAGAACCGTCAGCTTGCCGGCAACATGACCATCGTCATCAAAGGCAAGCAATACAGCGACAGCATCGCCCCCGGCATCATCACCGAGCAGATCCCCGCACCGCAGGTATACGCCCCCGCAGGCAGTGAGATACAGGTGTATTTGAGCGCGGGATCGGCGACCAAGGAGCTGGCAGATCTGAAGGGATGGCCCGCCGAGACGGCGCGTGCCTATCTTGAGACGATGGGCTACGTGGTGTCCGAAGTGAAGGTCACCGCCTCCGACCAAGAAAAAGACCGCGTGCACGATACCGCCCCGAAGGCGGGCACGTTGATGGCTGAGGGCGACACGGTGGTGCTTCACATCAGCGATGTGAACCCCACCACTACGACCTCGCGCAAGCTGAATTTCAACACGCCCTGATCGCGTCTCACAGACGCCAATCGGAAAGGAGCTACTCGGAATGGACGACCCCACCGTATGGTTGAGTGTATCGGCAATGTTCCTGCTCGCAATTTTGAATTTTTTCGTGACCCTGTCGTATAACGCACTTGTCAACTGCAACGACACGCAACTGCAAAAGCTCGCCGAAGACGGCGACCGCAAGGCAAAGACGGCGATTGCGCTCACCGAGCGCGCGGTGCGCTTCACCGAAACGGCGCGGTTTTGCAGTGTGCTGTTCGGGTTCGCGTTTGCCGCGGCGGCGCACATGGCGTTTTTTATCCCCTTGGCGAATGCGTTTGACGCCTGGGGTGCAAAAGCGGTCTATCCGCTGTTTGAACTGTTGTCGGCGCTGCTCATTGTGCTCGGCGCGGTGCTCGTCTGGCTGTTGTTCACCGAACTGTTGCCGCGCCGCTTGGCCGCCGTGAACGAAGACAAGACGGCGCTTCGCACCGCTCCGTTTTTGCGGGTGTTTCTCGGTGTCGTATCGCCGCTGTGCTGGCTTGTCACCAAGGCCGCCAACGGGCTGTCGCGTCTGTTCGGCGCGGATCCCGCGGCGATGGACGAACAGGTCACCGAAGAAGAGATCTTGATGCTCGTGGATGTCGGCGAGGAAAAAGGCGTGATCGAGGAAAGTCAAAAGGAAATGATCAACAACATTTTCGAGTTTGACGATCGCACCGCCGCCGACCTGATGACGCCGCGCACCGACGTGGAGGCGCTCGACATCACCGACAGCATCGACGAAGCGCTCGCCGCGGCGGTGGAGCACGGCATCTCCCGTTTGCCGATCTACGAAGAGGACATTGACCATGTGGTCGGCGTGTTGTACGTCAAGGATCTGCTTCCCTTTGTTGGCAAGGCGCTTCCGCAGGAAGTGACGGTGCAGTCGCTCACGCGCAAGACGATGTTCGTTCCCGAAACCAAAAAGTGCGGCGAGCTGTTTTCGGAGATGACCGCCGCCCATATGCATATCGCGATGGTCGTCGACGAATACGGCGGACTCGCCGGCATCGTCACGATGGAGGATCTGCTCGAGTCCATTGTTGGCAACCTGCAGGATGAATACGACGACGAAGAAGAAGAGGTCACGAGGCTCGACGAGAATCACTTTGAGGTGGACGGCGCGACCGACATCGAAGAGGTGAGCGAACAGCTTGACCTCACGCTCCCCGAAGGGGATTACGATACGCTCGGCGGCTTTTTGATGTCGCGTCTCGGTCGTGTGCCGGAGGCGGACGAGCATCCCGTGGTGGAGTTTGAAAATGCGGTGTTCACCGTGCTGTCGATGGACGACCGCCGCATCGATACCGTCCACATCGAGCTTCTGGAAAAATCCGAAATCGAAGACGACGAAAAGAAGTAAATGAATATCCCCCCGCATAGCGGGGGGTATTTCTTTGTATCTTTAGATAGAAATAAAGCCCCGGCATAGCCGGAGGATAAAGAAAGCGTTAGCGAGAAAAGCCTTCCCCTTGAGGGGAAGGTGGCATTTGCGAAGCAAATGACGGATGAGGTGTAGCCGCCGAAGGC
>JAFQFZ010000046.1 GCA_017398425.1 Clostridia bacterium
GGTATGGCTCGGCTTGGTCATCAAAGTGAATGTAGAAAAACCACCGATCCCGCTTGAAACCTATTATCGCGGCGATACCTTTACCTATGCAGGTCGCGAGATCACCGTCGAAGATTTTTCGATTCTCGATGGTGAAGTTACCAAAAAGTTGTTAGCTCAGACGGACGAAAACTGGTATCGCGAAATCATTGAAAGCTATGATTCCGAGCGGATTCGGATGGGGCTTTTGTATTTGAATATCCAAAACATATCGGATAAACCGATGAATCACGGCATTGGCGCCGTGGGATATTCCGTTATGATCACGCCGGTGGATTCACTTTCGTCGTATTACGATGACGTATCCGCTCTGCTTAATCAGCAGACATACGGTGATGACTGGGCAAAACTCGATGTGAATGAAGAAAAAGAGTATGTGATCGCCTATTTCCTGGACAGCTCATGGATGTCGCCGAAGTGGTGGAAAAAGGTTGAAACCATGCCGTATGAGTTTATTGTAGATGACTATCCCGTTGAAATCCGTATATCCACTGCAGAAAAGAAAGAGTCGTAAACTGCATCAATCAATAGGAGGCTGTATATGGAAAAGAAACGGGTATCCATGCTGAAAACGGTGGTTTCCGTGTTGATTGCTATTGTGTTTGTTGCCGTATGCATCGTGGCGTTGCGACCACAATTGCCGCGTGAGATAAAGGAGTTTCTTTTCTCCGATTCAACCGACTCATCGCAAGAGACAAACAAGGCGATTGATGACTGGTATCTGGAAACATCACCCGATAAGTGGTTTTCGATCGGTGAGGATGTTGACTGGAACAGCCAATTGCTGTTTTGCGTGGAAGCTGTGACTGTGTCCGAAACACCACCCACCGACATTGCACGAGAGGATGTTGTACGGCGATTTGAAGAACTGTCAACCGACGCACCGTTATCCGAGCAGCTGTCATCGGTTGCGCAGAAAAACGATAGTCTCTTTGTAGACCTGACATTCCGTGCCACCTGTACCGATATCATCCCCCTCAGCGTCTATGACATTCCTGCCCTTGAAGAGGAATATCTGCTTCTGGCATTCGGCAATATGGCGTTGTCGGTGTACGAACGTGATACGGGAGCGCTTTACGAAGCGAGTCTTGCCGCGTATGAAGACGGGTTGTTTGCGACACAGGATCTGTCGGGAAACCAACCGGAACACGACGGCATGAAAGGCGCCTATGAGCTACGCAAGGGCGAATCCTGCAAAGGACGACTGATCTATATGATCTCGCGTGATCACTGGGAACAAAACGCGGTGTTGCTGACACCGAAATACGGTCACCTCGATACAGAAACGCTACTGACGGCAGGTTACAGTCAACCTCACATTTGGCTGAACAGATAAAAGTCTTTACCTTGAATAATCAGCAGAAATCAAAAAAGCAGTCCGACAAGCGACGATCGTCAGACTGCTTTTTTTGCTTATTCTTCTGCGGTTGCGGGGAACACCGCGTCATAGGCCGCTTGCTTGAGCACGGCGGTCGTTTCGGACGAGAGACCGGCATCGTAGGTCACGTTGCGCGGATCGTCGTTTGTGAGTGTGGCGTAGTGGCAGTACGCCGCCAGGAGCGAGCCTTCGAGCGAGGGATGGGTGGTATCGGGATCGTAGAGGTTGATGTCCTTATGATTGGTGTGGACATCGTAAAACGCCGTGCCGACAGGCGACACCGCCGTGCCGAGCTTTTCGGCAAGCGCTTCATAGGACGCTTTCAGATCCTCAGTCATGCCCTTGTTGGTCCAGCCGTTGGCGGCAAGCGCGGGACTTCCCGTTTGCCGTCCCCACGTTTGATACAACACGACTGCGGCACCGTTTTCCGTTGCCTTTTCATAAAGCGCGGTCACACCGTTTTCAAAGCGTTCGACGTTGTTGATCGGTGCGGTGCTCTGCTCTTGCAGGAACACATAATCATAGGTGTTTTCCGCAAGCAGGTCGCTCAGCTGAGCGGCGAAGGGATCTCCCTCCCACGTGTATTGATCCAGATAATATCCGCCCTGCGTGACGTGATCCACCGTGAAGGTGTAGCCGCCGCTTTCGGCGACCTCCGTCAGCAGATCCCACAGATCGTTATAATAGGTGTAGCTGTTGCCGATCATCAGCACGCGATAGTCCTTCGATTTGTCGAGCACGGGTTCTCCCTCCGTTTCGTTGGAGCATGCCGCCAGCGTAAGCAGGCAGAGCATGGCCATGAGAAAAGCCAAGCATTTTTTCATTTTGTTTCCTCCTTTATCATTTCACGGGGATCGCAAGCGCCTGCCGTCCCAAATCGGCAAATCGCGATTCAAACAGCGATTTGGGGTAGCGCTCCCGATCGCCCGTGTAGGGGTCGTTGAAATAATACGCGGTGTCGCTGTAGCCGACAAGCAACATACAATGCTCGTTGGCGGGCCAATAAAACAGTTGCCCGCTTGGTAACATCCACGACGAAGACGGATAGGTCTCCTCCATCCCGATCGTCGCCCACACCACCACGGGGATCCCTTTGTCGAGGTAGCACGCACAAAGCTCGTCCATGGACGCGCCCGTCGCGTTGACCACGCGATCCTCTTCGCCGAAATACGCCGTCATCGCCTGTTCGATGACGGGAGCCATACAGCCGAACGAGGTGTCCCAATCGGGATACCCGACAAACGTTTTGTAGGGGTTCGGACCGTGGAGCACATCCTCGTCGTCGTAATAAAATTCCGCGTCCTGCGGCAGATAGTCACTCACAAACGTGTCGACATCGATGACGGCACCCGCATGGCGCATCGCCATCACCGCGCTGACCGATTCGCATCCCGTGGGGTAATCGGGCCATTGCGACAGCGGCTCGACCTCTATCAGCACGGTGCCGTCCTCCTGCACGGCATCCGTCGAGGATCCGCGCGGTTTGCTGTCGATCACCTCGATCGGGGACGAGGTGAACGCCGTGGCGTCCAAACGGTATAGGCGATGGTGTCCCTCGCTTTTTGCCGCGCAAAGCAACGCGTCATCAAGGGCGATCACCTGCGCCACCGAAAAGGACAGCGTTTTCTGCAGGCATTGTTTTGCGTCGATGTCGTACCAACGCAACACTTCTCCATCCGCCGCCGACGCCAGCGTCACAAAACCGTGCGGCACCACGGCGATGGGCAATTCGTCCGAAGCAAACGCGGTCACATACTGCGTGAAGTCGCGGTTCGCGTGCACGACGCAAAAGCCGTCATCCGTCACGCCGATGCCGCGATCGTGCGCCGCCAGACGCACCCGTGCATCGCTGTAGGGCGAAGTGGCATAGCGAATGTTTTTGTTCACGCACACAAGTCCGTCTTCGTTGTACAGATAAAAAGCGCCGTTGACATAGCCGATGGGTTGATGAAATCCCGAGAGCTGATGCACATCACGCATCGTGCGATTTTGAACATCGTACAGATAATAGGTCCCTAAAAAGCCGTCACCGAGCAACACCGTCTCTCCGCGTTCATCGAGGAGAACGTTGACAATGCCGCGCATCCCGTCGGGAAACGGGATCGATGCCGTCTCGCGGCAAGAGGTATCGAACACGCGGATGGTGCGATCCGTCAGGGATGCCACATAAAACCCATTTGCGAGCCACCCCGTCTGCCACGCTCCCTCTCCGAGAGCCACGGTGCCGAGCTCACGATCCTCCGAAAGCGAGGCGGTCGTGATCGTCAGATCATAGGTGTCGAGTCCCGGCTCGATCTGCTCGATACGCAAGAAATCGCCTTGTCGGTCGATCTCAACCAATTCCGACGTGAGCGACAAAGACGATAAAACGGCGGTGAAATCCGCAGGCTCTTCCTCGGTCGACGGAGGGACGGACGCCTCGGGAAACGACTCGCTCGCGCACCCGCTGAGCGCCAATGCCAACACCGCCAACCAGGCGATCCATTGTTTCATACTTCTCACCCGCATTCTTTGATCATACCTTGTTTTCATTGTAGCGCATTCGAGAATCCGTGTCAATAAACCACATAAACAAAAAAGACCAAGCCACTTCGACTTGGTCTTTTTCTGGTGGGAGAAGGTGGATTCGAACCACCGAAGTCAGAGACAACAGATTTACAGTCTGCCCCCTTTGGCCACTCGGGAATTCTCCCATATCAAATTTGCAACATTGATACTATACCACACCGAATGTCGTTTGTCAACAACAATTTTCGGAAATTTCAAGAAAAATTTCGAACAACAACTCACACAACGCGTCTGCTTTATTTTGATCTGCGCCACACATATTGCAACCCCCAACGATGTGTGCTATACTATCCACATATTCCCTAAAAAGGAGGGCGGCGGCATGAGCAAACGTGTGACACAACTGTGTCTGGCGGCGGTGTTTACGGCGCTTCTGGCGGTGGGAAGCTGGATATCCGTTCCGTTTGCGGTGCCGTTCACGTTGCAGACGCTGGTGCTGTACCTGGCGCTGTGGTTGCTGTCTGCCCCCTATGCCCTTTGCGCGGTGGCGGCGTATCTCACGCTCGGAGCGATGGGGTTGCCGATCTTTGCCGGATTTCAAGGCGGCGTTTCGGTGCTGTTCGGACCGCTCGGCGGATTCTTGTGGGGCTTTTTGCTGATGGTGGTGTTGTGCCTTATCGTTCGTCCGCGCAAAACAAGTGCGCGGCTGATATGCCTGACCACGGGAACGCTTCTTTGTTATGCTGCGGGAACGGTATGGTATGCCGCGTTTGTTGCATGGACGGCGGAAGGAATCGTGACCGCGCTGTTGACGGCGGTGGTGCCGTTCATATTGCCCGATGCCTTGAAGCTGTTGACGGCATGGCAACTCGGCAAGCGACTGGAGCGACACATGCCGACTCCATAACCACAAAAAAAGAATCGCCGTTTCATCCGATACGATGAAAC
>JAFQFZ010000047.1 GCA_017398425.1 Clostridia bacterium
CCCGATTCATTGCCGGATTGCTGATTATCACCGGTGCTGCTTGCGGGCGGATTTGTGCCGGTGTTTCCGGGATCGTTGCCTTTGCAAGCCGCCAGGCTGACGATCATTAAGAGAGCAAGTGCGAGTATAAGTAACTTTTTCATAAGTGGCCTCCTGTTTAAATTTTTTATTTTCTATCCCAACGGGATCACGAACGGGGAACGGTCCGCCGACGCTTTGGAGGACGGAAAAAGGCGAGACAGATTGTCAAGCCCCTTTCTGTAATATTTTTCCGAATACTATAATTGAATTTATTATAGCACACAATATGCGGAATCTCAAGCCATAAAAGCGAAATTATTGTGAAATAACAAGGGAAAATGACTCGTGTCGATTTTAAGTTGTCGCTAAATACCGACATCTGAGAGAATTGACGCGTTTCTTTGATTTAGCCTCTTGACAAACGAACAGATGTTCTGTATAACGATATCTGTGGTTTTGTGCTTTATGCGGGAAAGCCACAAAAACTGAATATCGGTGTCAACATATTTGCGGGCTTTACGCCCGACAACGCGGCGGCAGGCTAACGTAATTGCCGCGGTCGAACATCAAATAGTGGGTAGAAAAATCACAAATGTATGCTATAATATCTTAAAAGCCGTTCAACAGAACAGACAAAGAAAGCGGAGGACGTTGCATGGACATCACACAGACATTTTATAACAATATGGCAGCTCAATACGACGAGCTGTTCGCGGATTGGCAGTCGACCACCTTCGAACAAGCGGAAATGCTCAACGCCCTTTTTGAAAAATACGGGTTTGACAAACGCGCCGATATTCTGGATTGTGCGTGCGGCATCGGGACACAGGCCATCGGTCTTGCGCGCCTCGGATACCGCGTGACAGCGTCCGATATCAGCGACGAAGAACTTTACCGAGCCAAAGAATGTGCCGAACAAAACCACTTGCCCATCTCCTTTGCGCACGCCGACTTTCGCGCCTTATCCGACGTATTCTCTCAGCCGTTTGACATCATTATTGCGATGGACAACGCGCTGCCGCATATGCTGACGTCAGAAGATCTGGCGACCGCTGTCAAAAGCATCACAAGGCAGATGAAGGACGGCGGTATGTTTGTTGCCAGCATACGAGATTACGACGCGTTACTCAAGGACAAACCGCCCTATTCCCCTCCCTATATTCACAAAACCGCAAACGGACAGCGCGTTTCGTTCCAGACATGGACGTGGGACGGCGATCGGTATCGACTGATCCAGTATATCCTCGAGGACGAAGACACCCTACACGCGAGCAGATTTACATGCGAATACCGCGCCACTCGCCGACAGGAGATCACCGATCGGCTCACGGAGAACGGATGCCGCGAGGTGACGTGGTTGTTTCCCGAGGAAACGGGATTCTACCAGCCGATCGTCGTGGCAAGAAAATAAGAAACCCCATCCGTTTTCACTCTACCGACGGTTTACCTCTCCCCGCTAAACCAACGGTGGGTGTGATTTTGGATGGATCGTTGTTACACTGTATGTGAAAGGAGGCACACTATGAATCTCATCAAAATCGGACGATTCATTGCCGCACGCAGAAAACAAGCGGGTTTGACGCAACTGCAGTTGGCAGACAAACTGGGGATCACCGATAAAGCGGTATCCAAATGGGAACGAGGCATGGCTATGCCCGACACCTCGCTTATGCTGGAGTTGTGTGAGATTCTCGGCATCAGCGTGAACGAATTATTGAACGGGGAGGACATTACTATGGAGCATAACGATCCGAAAAACGAACAGCTTTTGCTGGATATGGCCAACGAATTGGAAGCGAAAAACAAAACCATTTGGACGTCGATGTGGGTCATCATGACCGTGTGCATCATCGCCCTGATCGCCGGTCTCATCATTGCGGCCTTTGTGATTCCCGAAGGATGGTGGCAATTGGTTGTCATTCTCGGTCTTTGCGTTGTGTTTTTGATCCCGTGCTTCTACGCACTGAAGCTGGAGGTCAGCGTGGGTGCTTACAAGTGCAAGCATTGCGGTCACGAGATCGTGCCGACCTATCGACAGGCGCTGAACGCCATGCACCGAGGAACGACCCGCTATCTGAAGTGTCCCAACTGCAACAAACGCACATGGTGCAAGAAAGTGTTAAAAAAGTGAATCCAAAAAGAAGCCGAAATCGCCTGAGCGATTTCGGCTTCTTTGCTTTGGACATTTCCTATTTGCAAAGGAGCCTTGCCTTGCTTTTTTGCGGCATTCAACGTATAATAAGTGTAAGTTCACTAACGTAACCGAGAGATGTCCTGTCATGAATTACAGACCCGATCCTCTGTTATACGGTGCACACAAAGATTTTTTCAGCACCTTTAAATCGGCAATCACCATGCGCGACGATGTCGATCATCGTATTCTTCTTACGGCGGTGTAAAACGGAGTTTCACACCCTGTCGATTTCGGGATTCAACGACGTCTGTCGAAGCGCCCCCTACATTCGATTTCAACACGAATGATGAAAAGTTCTCCTCAAAATTGACGGTTCGACTCTTGCAATCCGCGCGATTTTGCGCTATGATTTAAGTACATTCTTTCATGAGGTGAATTTTTAAAATGAACATTTCCGAAACCATTTTGTACGTTGGCGTCAACGATCATGATATCGATCTGTTTGAAGGACAGTACATCGTTCCGAACGGTATGTCCTACAATTCCTACGTGATCTCGGACGAAAAGATCGCTGTCATGGACACGGTGGACGCACGCTTTAAGGACGAGTGGCTGAACAATCTTCAAGCCGCTCTGAACGGTCGTGAGCCCGACTATCTGGTCGTGCAACACATGGAACCCGACCATTCCGCGAATATTTTGGCCTTTACCGAAGTCTATCCGAACGCGACGATCGTCGCCTCCGCCAAGGCATTCACGATGATGAAGCAGTTCTTCGGCACCGATTTTGCCGAGCGCCGCATCGTGGTCGGTGAAGGCGATACACTTGCACTCGGTGCTCACGAGCTTGTCTTTGTGACCGCGCCGATGGTGCACTGGCCCGAAGTGATCGTGACCTACGACAAGAAGGACAAGGTGCTGTTCTCGGCGGACGGCTTTGGCAAGTTCGGCGCGCTCGACGTGGAAGAGGACTGGGACTGCGAAGCGAGACGCTATTACATCGGCATCGTCGGCAAATACGGTGCACCGGTGCAAACGCTCCTCAAAAAAGCCGCCGCATTGGACATCCAAACCATCTGCCCTCTGCACGGTCCCGTGCTGAAAGAAAACCTTGCTCATTATCTCGGGCAATATAACACCTGGTCGAGCTATCAGCCCGAGGAGGACGGTGTTGTGATTGCGTACACCTCCATTTACGGACACACCAAAGAAGCCGTGCTGAGACTCGCTGAGATGCTCCGCGACGGCGGATGCCCGAAGGTCGTTGTCAACGATTTGGCGCGCTGTGACATGGCCGAAGCGGTGGAAGACGCGTTTCGCTACAGCCATATCGTGCTGGCAACCACGACCTACAACGGCGACGTCTTCCCCTTCATGCGTGAATTCCTCCATCACCTGACCGAACGCGGCTTCTGCAACCGCACCGTCGCGACGATCGAAAACGGCAGCTGGACACCGCTTGCCGCGAAGGTGATGCGCACGATGCTCGAAAAGAGCAAAAATCTGGCCTTCAAAGACAACAGCGTCAAGATCCTGTCGGCATTGAACGCCGACAGCACCGCGCAACTCACGGCACTTGCCGACGAGATCTGCGCCGATTTTGCATGACCGCGATCGAATTATTTTAAAAAAAAGACGGTGGATCTCATTTTTTGAGATCCACCGTCTTTTTGCACGTTTCATACACTTCGTCGGCAAGGCGCGCAATGGTTTGACATTCGTCGTCCTTGCAGGTGTGCAGGCGACTCTTTTTCGGATATCCCCAAACGCGAAACCATCGCGGCCCGATCCATTCGTGATATACCGTAGCCTCGAACACGCCGCGAAGAACCGACAGCGCCGCTTTCTTCGGCGGCATGAACACCCATTTCATCGGGTGCTTGATGAGGGCAAAGATGGGTTTCGGGAAATGCGAGGTGATGTTTGTCAGCGTGATGCCCGGATGCGTCACCGCAAGCATAACGTCTGTTTCATCGCGAAACAGCTCATACAGCGCAAACATCAGGTAGCGTTTGGCGTTACCATAGACCTTCGAGGAAGCGGTGCGCAGGCGAAAATCCACGTCCGAGGGATCGATCTTCGAATAGGTGTGGGCAATGCTTCCCACAACCACGACGGTGCCGCCGCGCTCTCTGAGCGTCGGGAGCAACCGACGGATCATATAATACGGCGCGGCAAAGTTGATTTGAAACACGTTGTCGTAGCCGCTGTCGCAGAGGTGGCGTTCGATGCGATAGGCCCCGGCGTTGTGGATGAACACATCGATATCCGTGAGCATTCCGAGTGCACGCTCGGCAGCAGACAGATCTTCCAAATCGAGCGGAACACAGCGGATGTCCGCATCGGGAAAGTGTGAAAGCAACTGCTGACGATGCCCTTCGGAGCGTGCGGCATTGCGATCGAGCAACACCAACGAGGCACCCAGCGACGCCGCATACGCCGTGAGCTCACGACCGATCCCACCTGTCGAGCCGGTGATCGCCACGCGCTTACCTTCAAGCGATTCGGTATAACGGGAAAGCCAAGAGGAGATCCGCATCATCACAACTCCAAACACACGATTTTATCGGCAAAGAAGAACTTGCCGAAAATATATTTGTTCGACGCACTTTCATAGAGCGTCAGGATCTTACCGTCGTAGTAATCGAGATCCTCGCCCATCGCCGGTCCTTTCAGCTCACGCGTCGGACCGTTCAAATAGTACACCGGTGCACCGTCAAGCGTCTTGCCCGCATCGACGGCGTCGCTCTCGTTGTACACGTAATACACCGTATCGGACAGGCCGTAGGACGTGGACAGCACCACGCGACCGTCGGGTGTGAAGCAGATGCCTTGCACCTTATCACGGATGGAATAGACCCTATCGGGCTTTGAGAAATCGTCGTAACGATAGCGCGACACGATGGCATGATACAAGCCGTCGTTCGTTTCGTAAGGATGGTTGGTCACGTATTTCCCGCCGTCGTGAAATTCTCCGACGTAGAGGAAATGATCGTCCGTGTAGACAAAGGATGCCTCGTTGTTGACGGGGATGCATTCTTCAAATTCCACTGCACTGCCCGCCTCAGCCGTCAGCACCGTCTGCAGATCAAGTGTCCATAAGCTATTGTCACACGCGACGTACACGGTATCGCCCTGTACCGCCAAGCCACCGACATGCCCGTCAAACGGCGCGTTTTCATACTGCAACGACACATAGTAGGAACGGTCGTCCTTGTCGGTCACATAGATGCGGCTCGCATCCCCGTTCGTCATATAGCCCGAAACGAGGATCTTACCGTCCGTCTTTGTCGCGCCAATGCCCTGACAAACAAAGCCGTCACCGAGACCGGGGTTGTGACAAAGATCGGTTTTGAGTGCGTAGTAGTCGGAATATATTGCAAATTTGAGGCAATTGATCGTAAACCATACCAAGATCACCAATCCGACGAGGACTCCAAGCACCCATGCGGCGATGATCGCGCCGCGCTTGATCCAAGGTTTCATGAGAGTTCTCTCCTTTTCATTCGATTCTGTGTTCATCTTATCATACTTTCCAATATTTATCCACGCTATTTTTGCGATCTGCTCGAAAAAAATCTTGAACGATCGAAATCGCTGTGGTATACTGAATCCGTAATCCAATCAAAGGAGGCAACCATTATGGTTCAACCCAAAGTGCATGAACTTCTCAACCAACAAATCAACAAAGAGCTCTACTCAGCGTATCTGTATCTGGACATCTCCAACTACTTCAAGGCCGCCGGCCTTGACGGCTTTGCCAACTGGTACATGGTGCAGGCACAGGAAGAGCGCGATCACGCGATGCTGTTCTACACCTACCTCCAGAACGAGAACATGACGGTGACGCTCGAAGCCATCGACAAGCCCGACAAGGTCATCAAGGAGCATATGGACGCGCTCAAGGCCGGTCTCGAGCATGAGCAATACGTCACCTCGCTCATCAACGACATCTACGCCGCCGCCTATGACGACCGCGATTTCCGCACGATGCAGTTCCTCGATTGGTTTGTCAAGGAGCAGGGCGAAGAAGAAACCAATGCCAACGACCTGATCACCAAGATGGAGCTGTTCGGCGGCGACGCTAAGGGTCTGTACATGCTCAACCAAGAGCTTGCGGCACGCGTGTACAGCGCTCCCTCGCTCGTGCTGTAAAATGGAACTTGTGTGGTTGACCGCCCTCGGTGTCGGGGGTGCAACGGTGATCGGTGCGGTGATCGGCTTTTGTTTCAAACGGCTGTCGCATCGGTTTTCGGACACGATCTTGTCCTTTGCCGCAGGGGTGATGCTCTCCGCCGCCGTGATCGGATTGGTTTTGCCGTCGGTCGAATACGGCGGTGAACACGGCGTTTGGATCACGATCGTCGGCATCTTCGTCGGCGCGTTGTCGCTCAACTTGATCGACAAACTGGTGCCGCATCTGCATCGTTTTGTCGGTGTCGGCGAGGAATCTCATCCCTCCTCCAAGATCAACAAAGTCCTGCTGTTTGTGATGGCGATCGCCATCCACAATCTACCCGAGGGAATCGCCGCCGGCGTCGGCTTCGGGTCGGGCGACACGACCCACGCTCTGGTGATCGCAGGCGGTATCGCCCTGCAGAACATCCCCGAGGGCATGGTCATCATCGCCCCCATGCTCGCCGCCGGTGTGTCCCCCAAGAAGACGTTTTTGCTTGCCTCATTGACGGGCGTTGTGGAGATCATCGGTACCTTCATCGGCTATTTTGCCGTGAACGTATCCGCCACCATTCTCCCCTTCGCGCTCGCATTTGCGGGCGGCACGATGCTCTACGTCGTCAGCGACGAAATGATCCCCGAAACCCACGCGCACGGTCATCAGCGCGGCGCGACATACGCGCTTCTCGCAGGCTTTTGCCTGATGCTGTTGACCGACGTGTTGCTCGGATGACTCTCACAACCACGCGTACCGTACGTACGCGTGGTTGTTTATTTTTACCAAAAATCTTTTCCGCATCCCGAGCGGTATACTTGATTTTTACCGTATACTGTGGTATACTGATGAAAATAACTGTAGGAGGCGATCGGTTTGACCAATCGTGTCAGAAAAGCTGTCATTCCCGCGGCGGGACTCGGCACTCGTGTTCTTCCCATCTCCAAAGCCTGCCCCAAAGAAATGCTCCCCATCGTGGATAAACCCGCGATCCAATACATCGTCGAGGAAGCGGTCGCTTCCGGCATTACCGATATTCTCATCATCACCAACCGCGGCAAAGGGATCATCGAGGATCACTTTGACCATGCGATCGAACTGGAAGAGCGTTTGGAAGCCGCCGGTCGCATCGAAGAACTCGAGGCGGTGCGCCGCATTACCGATATGGCGAACATCTACTTCCTGCGCCAAAAGGAGACCAAGGGTCTCGGTCACGCGGTCAACTGTGCGCGTTCCTTTGTCGGGGATGAGCCGTTTGCCGTGCTGTACGGCGACGACGTCATCATCGGCGAGGACCCCGCTTGCGGTCAGCTGTGCCGCGCCTACGAAAAGTACGGCAAAGGCACGGTCGGCATCAAAGAGGTCACCCCCGAGCAGATCGTGAAATATTGCTCGTTGGCGGTCGAGCCGCTCGGCGAACGCGTATACGGCGTCAGCGATATGATCGAAAAGCCGTCGAAAGACCAGATCATGTCCCTGTTCTCCATCCTCGGTCGTTGCGTGTTGCCGCCCGAGATCTTTGACATTCTCGACAACACGCCGCCCGGTGCCGGCGGTGAGATCCAGCTGACCGATGCGATGCGTACCCTGGCGGTGCGCGACGGCATGGTCGGCGTTGATTACACCGGCACGCGTTACGACATGGGCAACAAGCTCGGTATCCTGCAAGCGACCTGCGAAGTGGCGCTCTCGCGACCCGATCTTGCTCCGGCGTTTTCCGCCTATCTGAAAGACCTCGTCAGCAAGCTGTGATTGATAAAAAAAGGAGTGACCCGACATGAGCAAATTGCGCATCGGCGTTGTGGGCGCCGGTAACATCTCCGTCAACGCCCACCTCCCCGCCTACCAAGAAATTGACAACGTCGAAGTGGTGGCGATCGCAGATCTCGATCTCGACCGTGCCAAAGCGGCTGCGGAGAAATTCCACATTCCGCAAGCTTTTGATTCCGTGGAAGCGATGCTTGAGGGCGCCGAACTGGATGCTATCGACATCTGCACCTGGAACAACGGACACGCGCCGGTTTGTATTGCCGCCGCAAAAGCCGGCAAACACGTCGTCTGCGAAAAGCCGATGGCGAAGGATCTTGCCGATGCCAAAGCAATGGAACAAGCCATCAAGGACGCGGGTGTCGCCTTCATGCTCGCTGTTCCCGGTCGCTTCAACACCCAAAACATGGCGGTGCGCGAGATGCTCGAAGCCGGTGAACTCGGCGACGTGTACTACGCGAAGGTTGCCAACGTGCGCCGTCGCGGTACGCCGAGCGGTTGGTTCACCGACAAGAAAACGTCGGGCGGCGGACCCGTCATCGACATCGGTGTGCACAGCATCGATGCCGCATGGTATTTGATGGGCACTCCGAAACCCACCCGCGTGAGTGCGCAGGTGTTCGCGCCCCACGGCGATTATCAAACCAAGGGTGTCGGTCGTTGGCAAGGTATCCCCTGCCCCGACAACCAATTCGACTGTGAAGATTCGGGTGCCGGCATCATCCACTTTGAAAACGGCGCGGCGATGCTGTTTGAAGCGACGTGGGCGTTCAACGGTCCGAATCACACCGACGTGCAGGTCGTCGGCAGTAAAGCCGGCGTGACGCTGGATCCGCTGACCGTCTACGGTGAGCGCGTCGGCTACCTCAGCGATGATGTGATCACCGTCGGCGAAAATAACCGTTTTGCCGAAGAGCTCAAACACTTTGCCGATTGCGTTTTGAACAACAAAACGCCGAAATATCCGCTCGAGCAAGCGGTGCAGATGCAAGAGATGCTTCAGGCCATCTACGATTCCGCCGACCAAAACAAGGAAGTCACCTTATAATCCTAAAACAACAAAAAGCGTTCGATTCTCCAAAACGAATCGAACGCCTTTTTTTATTGCAGATGATAAACGATCGTGTGACCGCCCGCTTCAAACACCATACCTTCGTCCCGCTTTGACCAGTCGAAGGAGCCTGTGTCGGTCTCGAAGTAGATCCCGTCGTCATCGGCGGTGTACGTTCCCGAGGCGACCCATTGATCGTTGCTGTCAAACATCAGGCAAGTGCCGTCGTCATAGAGCTGAAAATAGTAGGTGGAGGGATCGTCGTTGACCCAACAACCGACGACCGATGTTTCACGCGCGCAACCGCCGCACAGCAAGCACAACGCCGCCGTCGCACCGCAAAGCCATCGCCGCACGCTATCCCCTCCTTTGTTGTCAGATCCAGAATTTATCGATATAACCCCCGGCAATGCCCAGCGCCGCCGACAGCAGGATCACCACCACGGGGTGCACCTTTTTGAACACCAGCACGAGCATCCATGCGAAAATAAACAGGGACATATAAAACGGTACGGTCGTCACCGCGGCGGCAATTTGATCCCACAGCGACAGCGTCGGCATTTCCGCCATCATCGGCAAGAACACGTCCGCCGCCATGCCGAGCACCGCCGAAGCGATCAAACCGACGACCACGGGACGCAGTCCCGTCATGCATCCCGCGACGATACGACTGCGCTTAAATTTTTCGTAGATGCGCGCGACAAGGAGGATCACCAAAAAGGACGGCAACACCACACCGAGTGTTGCGCACACCGCACCGAACACATTCCCGCCCGTTGTTTCCGTGCCGACATAGGTGGCGATGTTGATGGCAAAAGGACCGGGGGTGCTTTCGCTGACGGCGATGAAATCGGTGATCTGTTGCGAGGACATCCAGCCGTTTGCCACCACACGCTCCTGAATGAGCGGCAACATCGCATAGCCACCGCCGAACGTGAACAGTCCGATCAAAAAGAAGGTATAAAACAGTTCCCAAAAAATCACAGCGTCTTCTCCTTTCTCGCCATCACGAGGGAGGTGACAAGACCGACAAGCGCGCACGCTACGATGATATAGATCACGTTGATGTCGGTGAACGCCGCCACAAGGAAGCTGCCCGCCATCAGAATATACGACAGCGCCGATTTCGGGCATTTTTTGTACATCGTCCACAGCGCTTTAATGATGAGCGCCAGCACACCGGCACGAATGCCGTTGAACGCAAACTGCACGATTTCGTTGTTTTGGAACTGGTTGAGGATCAAGGCGATCAGCGAAATGATCACAAACGACGGCAACACCACACCGAGGGTCGCACACACCGCGCCGAACACGCCGCAGGTCTTATAGCCGACGAAGGTGGCGGAATTGACGGCAATGGGGCCGGGGGTGGATTCCGCGATGGCGATGATGTCGAGCATATCGTCCGATGTGATCCAGCCTTTTTTCTCCACTACTTCGCGCTCAATGAGCGGGATCATGGCGTAGCCGCCGCCGAAGGTGAACGCGCCGATTTTCAAAAACACGCCGAGCAATGTGAGCGCGCGGCGCAAACGATGTTGTTTCATACACAAGTTCTCTCCGCTTCTCTGAAAGGGTTCATCGGTATTATAGCCGCTTTTTGCGAAAAAAGCAACCTTGCAAAGCCGCTTTGTTTCTGGTATGATAGAAGCACCAAAACGAAAAGGAACGAAACAGCATGGCGCTTCGCAAAAACGAACTCATTGAATTGCATATTCACGGCATGACCGCCGAGGGAAACGGCGTCGGACGCGCCGAAGACGGCATGGCGGTGTTCGTGCCGAAAACGGCGGTCGGCGATATCATCCGTTGCCGCATCGTCAAGGTCGAAAAACGCCTGGCGTACGGCATCGTCGACACGCTCCTCACCCCTTCCACCGACCGCACCGACGACTTCGGTTGTGCGGTGTACGGCAAGTGCGGCGGCTGTGTGTTTCGTCACGTCACTTATGAAGCGGAGCTTCGCTATAAAGAGCAACGCGTCAAGGATGCCTTCGCGCGCATCGCGGGGTTATCCCCCGACTTTTTGCCGATCGTCGGCAGTGAAAAGGCGAACGGCTACCGCAACAAGGCGCAGTATCCCGTCGACGGCACCGCCTCTGCCCCCTGCATCGGCTTTTATGCGCCGCGCAGTCACCGCGTCATCGAACAGCGCGACTGTGCGTTGCAACCGCTCGAGTTTCGCCGCGTACTCGACGCGGTCGCCGATTGGATGACCGCAAGCGGCGTGGAGCCGTATAACGAACAGACTAAGAGCGGCTTGCTTCGTCACATCTATCTGCGCAAGGGTATGAAAACCGATGAGCTGATGGTGTGTCTGGTGTGCACAAGCGGCAAATTGCCGAAAACGGACAAGCTTGTCAACGCACTTTGCGAGATTCCGTCGGTAACATCCGTATGTGTCAACATCAATCGCCGTGACACCAACGTCATCCTCGGCGACGACACCTTCGCGCTCTACGGCGAGGCAAGCATCACCGACGAATTATGCGGACTGCGGTTTCGCCTTTCGCCGCGCTCCTTTTATCAAGTCAACCGCGACCAAGCCGAACGGCTGTATACCATCGCCGCCGATGCCGCCGCGTTAAAGGAGGAGGACGTGCTTCTCGATCTCTACTGCGGTACCGGTACCATCGGCCTGTCGATGGCCAAACGCGTCAAGCAACTCATCGGGGTCGAGATCGTCGCCCCTGCCGTAGAGGATGCACGCAAAAACGCCGAAGAAAACGGCATCGAAAACGCGCGGTTTCTCTGCGCGGATGCCGCCAAGGCTGCCGCTCAGCTCGAAAAAGAAGGCATCCGCCCGTCGGTCATTGTGCTTGATCCGCCGCGCAAAGGTTGCGACCGCGCCCTTTGCGAAACGGTGGCACGCATGGCTCCCGACCGCGTGGTCTATATTTCGTGCGACCCCGCCACGCTCGCCAGAGATTGCGGCGTGTTTGCCGAATGCGGCTACGAAACCGGGTGGGCGCAACCCGTCGATATGTTCCCGCGCACCGCGCACGTAGAGTGTGTCGCTTTGCTCTGCAAAGCGACACCGTGATATACATCAAATCCAAAGGATGGTACCGCTATGCTTTGTCCTCACGCGAAAAAATGCAGTGGTTGTCAACTGCAAAACATGGACTACGAAGAACAGCTCTGCTTCAAGCAGGCCACATGCGTCAAACTGCTCGGACGCTTCACGTTTCTCGATGAGATCATCGGGATGAAGCATCCGTTTCATTATCGCAACAAGGTGCAAGCGGCGTTCGGTTTTCGCCACGGGCGCGTCATTTCGGGTGTGTACCAATCCGCCACCGGTAACATCATCCCCGTCGATTCCTGCCTTTTGGAGGACGAAGGTGCCGATCGCATCATCGTAAGCATCCGCAAGCTGTGCGAATCCATGAACGTCCACGCCTACGACAACCGCACGGGACGCGGGTTTCTCCGCCATGTGCTGGTGCGCACCGCCGTAAACGGCGATACGATGGTGGTGCTTGTCACCACCAAAGGCGATTTTCCGTCGCGAAGCCTCTTTGTCAAAAAGCTGCTCAAGCTCCACCCCGAGATCACCACGGTGGTGCGTAACATCAACCCCACCGATAAGGGCTTGATGCTCGGCGACCAAAGCGAAGTGTACTACGGCGACGGCTTCATCACCGACACCGTGTGCGACCTGACGTTTCGCGTCAGCCCGAAATCGTTCTTCCAAGTCAACCGCACCCAAACCGAGGTGCTGTACAAAAAGGCACTCGCCTTTGCTCGTCTGACGGGCAAGGAGCGCGTGCTTGACGCCTATTGCGGTACGGGTACGATCGGTCTTGTGATGGCGAAATACGCCAAAGAGGTGCTCGGTGTGGAACAAAACCGCGACGCGGTGAAAGACGCCAAAGTCAACGCCGAGCAAAACGGGATCAAAAACATCCGCTTTGTCGGCGCGGATGCCGGCAAATTTATGGATCGGCTCGCCGCCGAGGGTGAAACCATCGACGTGGTCGTCACCGACCCGCCGCGCGCGGGATGCAGTCCACAATTCCTCAAAAGCGTGATCACGCTGTCCCCGAAACGCATCGTTTACGTTTCGTGCAATCCCGAGACGCTCGCGCGCGACCTGCACACTCTGCGCAAGGGCGGCTATAAGGTCAAGAAGATCCAACCCGTCGATATGTTCCCCTACACCGCCCACGTCGAGACGGTGACGCTGTTGGAACGATAAATTTCCGCCGTGGGAGCAATCCCACGGCGGTTTGTATTTCACACAGCGGCATGCTATAATAAAAATAAATTTCCAAACACCCAACCTTTTCCTTTCGCTTTCGCTCTTATAGGTGAAAGCCCTCAAAACCGACCTCGAAAGAAAGGACGTACACCATGAACGATTACAGTGTCAAAACCGACAGCGATCTTGTCAAGCTGACGCTTTGCGGCAACAGTAAGGCGTACGAAGAATTGGTCGTTCGCCACGAACGTGCCGTCAAAGGCACCGCCATGAAAGTGACGGGTAACGAGTATTCCGCCAAGGACGCGTCGCAGGATGCGTTCGTATCGGCGTGGATGCATCTCGATGCCCTGCGCGAGCACGACAAATTCCGTTCATGGGTATGTTCCATCGCGAAGAATCACGCTCGCCGTCTGCATGCCCATTACTGCGCGGCGGTACCCGACATCAGTCTGCATCTTCTCGAGAATGTGGATCTGACGGACAGCGGCGAGGACGACCTGCTCGGTCATTTGTCGCTCGGCGCACAAGCGGAGTTGGAACGCGACGAGCGTTTGCACGAAGCGGTGGAAGCACTCAGCGAAAAGATTCGCGAGGCGATCACACTTCACTATTTCGAGGGGTATTCGGTGAAGGACATTGCTAAGAAACTGTCTCTTCCGGAGGGGACGGTCAAGTGGCGCCTTTGTGAGGGCCGACGTCAACTCAGAAAGGAGTATGGTGTTATGGAGACTACCTACAATGAAAACGAATCGTTGGTGCGTCGCGTGATGCGCCAAGTGGAAGAGCTCAAGCTCTGGCGACTGAAAAACGATCGAACGGGATTCGAAGCCGATTATCGTGCCACTCTGGCGGCGGTCGAAGCGCTGGATGAATCGACCGAAAAACAGTATATGCTTGCCGATGTGCTCATTCGCGGTGTATGGTGGATCGACGGCGAAAAGAACGAGGCGATGCTCGCGCGTGTCAAAGAATCCGCCGAAAAAAGTCGCAACGAAGAGGTTCTGACGAGTGTACTGAGCAACGAATGGGACGGCTTGTCCAATAGCGAAACGCTTGTAAAAATTCGCGATGAGCAGATTCCGTATCTTGAAAAACTCGGCTTCACCAAAGCGCTCGGCTATGCACATTTTTGGCTTGCACGTGGTTATCTGAAGGAAGGTAACCAAGAAGACGCCCTTCTCATGTTCCGCAAAGTGCTGACTATTTTGACACCTGCCGACATGTACTATGCCAACGCCTTGTCGGCCATCGCTATGATGAAGCGTCGTCAGGAGATCACCGTAACAAACGACCGCCATTTTGAATATAGCGCCACCGCGGAAGTTCTCAAAACGATTGACGGCAAGCTGTATTTCTGGGCACAGCCGGGATTCAGCACAGTCTGGGGCGCCGGTTTGGCGGATAGCTTGCTGTTCAACTGTTCTCTGTGCGACAATCTTATCGTGGATTCAGATATGCAGTGCGGTGAAACACGACTCAGCTCCGATGGGCAGACAAAGCTGACCTTTGCACAGGACGGCGTGACCGTGACAACACAAGCAGGCGTGTTTGAGAACTGCAAAGTGTTCACGATCACCGACTCCACGACATCCTTTTTAACCTATGTGGAAACCGTCTTTTGCGACGGCGTCGGTCTGATCAAGCAGACCTCCCACGGTTGGGACGGCGAATGTGTGTGGGAACTCGCAGACTACAAAGCAGACGGTGACGGTGCGTTTCCGCTGAGTGTTGGAAACTTTTGGGATTATGCCATTATGAACAACGACGGCATCATCTACGATGTGATCAACCGCTTTGAGGTGATCTATGCGGACGGTGATACCGCCAATCTGTCGGGATTCCATTTCATACACATTAAGGGGTATGACGATACGTGGAGCGGGCTGATGCTCAATGCCCGCCGCAACTACGTCATTGAACATCCCGACGGAACAGAGGAACTGGACGGAAAAGTTCTTGATCTTTTGGATCGTGCCGCCGCCGTTGCCGAGACGCCGCGTCAAAAGCGACATACCGCAATCGCCAAGGATGTGATGACCCGCATCATCGAGGGTGATCCCAAAGCAAATCCTGAGTACACGCAGTACGGCTGCTGGAACTTCTTTGATCCGCAGAAGATCGCGTTCCGAAACGGCAGGATCATCGTGGACGATAACGATGTCAGTTTGAGCGGCAAGCTTAGCTTTGAGTGGAAACAAATGCGAATCAAAGGCCTCAGCTTTGACGGTTGGAAGGTGTTTTACAACTTCCTCTACGATATGTTCAGCGATTTTGCCGAAGGCATCTGGTCGGAGGATTGGGTGCCCGGCTATCATTGGGAAAAGAAGCATCGGAATTACAAGTCGTGGAGACGAAAGTACGATACTGTGCTGGATGTTCTTGCGGATGAGACCGTCACGACCAAAGCAGGCACGTTTGAAAATTGCCGCCATGTCGTGATCAATGTCACGCCCGATGAAAATTACCGCACGGGCAAAAAGGAATACTGGTATGCGCCGAACGTCGGTGTTGTCAAGATGTTCGCCTATAACCCCGACGGCGAAACCGAGCATTGCACATGGGAGCTGACCGAGTACAGCGGCACGGGCGAGGGCTATTTCCCCGTAGCCGACGGACTCTTCCGTCGCTATGAGCCTGTTGTTCTCGGTGACGGCTACCACGCATGGGTGGAATACACCTTCGATGTCGAGGACGACGACGTGATCATGTTCCGTAATGCTTGCGGCACACGCGACCGCGAAGCTCACGAAGCTGATCAAGAATAACCTGTAAAAATCCCCCGTGCATCCTTCAGGATGCACGGGGGATCGTCCTCTTACAGATGACTCAAAAAAGCATCTGCGGTGTAGACATAGCCTTCTCCGGTGAAATCCCCGTTTTGGAGGAGTTCATCGCGGAGGGGTGGGTCGGTTTTCGGCGTGAGATAGGACGGTGTCGCCGCCTTCTCACCGTTGGAGTCCGCCCGCTTTGCCGAGATCGTGGTCGGCGCAGGATGAAGCAGGATCACGGGATACACCGTGTTCTCGGTTTCTACTTTCGAAAAGCGGTAGGGTTCTTTTTCTTTGTAAGTGTATCCTGCTGCTTTGGCGGTCATGTGTGTTTCAAAGCGAAGCGAACGCACGGCATAATGTGTTCCATCATAAAAGCGCAGGTGCTTGCGACGAAACACGGTGCCGATGATTTTGACGGCATAGCCGATGTCTGCAGTCTCGATCTTACACGCGGGAGAGCCGCTCTTGACCGTGTCAAGCCACCAAAACCGTTTGAGCGGCGTCAAGGTGTAGCCCTTTTTACGGCACACGGCTCTCAGCCGCGCGGCAAGACACAAGCGTTTGACCGCGAACACGATATACGGCAAGACACCAAGCACCGCAAGAGCAAGAACAACATATAGGATAAACAGCATCGCGATCACTCCTTTATCACAAATAGATTTTACCGACCTTACAGATCACCGCAAACGCGAGTAGGACAAGAAGTATACTCAAAAACAATCCCATACTCGCGCACCTCACTCCTTGTCTTCGTATGCTACAAAGAGGATAGGTGTTTTTCCAACTTCCACGGGGTACGGAAGCAAACCCTGTTTGACGATAGCTAACATTTGTGCCACGACATACGCCCCAAACGCCGCATAATGCACAAACGAATCGGCTTGATCGACATGTGCAGGGATGCGGTGCTTGGTGCTGATGCGGATAGTTTCAAGTTCGCTTCCGAAAAGCTTCATCAAATCTTGTGCAATTGCTCTCACCGCAGGTTCTAAGCATTGCTCATACACTGTCCACGTCAACGCGGGAAAATCGGGCGCGGCTTTATTGGCCTTGTCACGCGTCAGGATGTGCAGGTTTTCAAAATCGGGAATCAACTCATATAGAGTTTGATGTACCTCCAATCCCTTGATAAAGAACGATGCCAAAAAGCGGGCGATTTGATTCGGATCCACACGATAACGGAAGGAGTTGTATCTCCAGTGCGTGTCGCCGAAGCAAGACTGAAAATCAAATACACGATAACGCGGAGAATCCCATTGTTGGTGAGTACATGGTCCGGATGTATCATACATCGACTGCGTGACATCGTTTGACTCGCCATAGGTGCCGATCGCCAGCCAGCGACCGCCGTTCGGACGCTCCGGATAGGTCATATCGGGTTCGATGTCCATTAACAGCTTGTTGAGCGATAGTTGTAAAACGAACAACAACAGCGTTGCTTTTTGCTTATCGGACATGGTTTGTACTTCGTGGTGGGTCATCAGCGATTCCGTGTGCACCCATACCGTTGTCCACACATCGTGAGCATGCGTTTGCGCAAACGCTTCTTGAACGGCAATGTTGCCAAACCGATCACGCCTGTGTTGAAGAAAGCAACGGGTATACACAAGACCGCCGCTTGTACGTCCCATCAATTCGCCGTTCACAAGCTTGTCGACAATGGGTTCCAAATACGCACACGGCATCCCCATGGTATCTGCAAGTACTTGCATGGAAATCGGTCGCTCGTATGCCAAAATCAACACATTTTGTTCGATCGGAGAAGACATAAGTATAAACGGTTCACCGCGCAAACCTGTTCCTCCGTGAATGCCGAGTTGTAATGTTTTCGGTTCATAACTGTATTCGGAATATGCTTTCATCGCAGTCAGCCCTCCTTTGATCTGACGGCGGGCGGCGGACAAGCGCGACAGCACCGTTCCTTTCGGGATGCCGAGTTCGCGCGCGATCTGCTCCACGGGTTGACCGTGCATATAGTGCCGCACCGTCACCTCGCGGTAGATCTTCAGCAAACGGCTGATCTCCCGCCGCACCGATTCGTGTTCGTCGGACAGGTCTTCCTCGGGTTCTTCGGCCGCCAGATCCCGAGGCAGGTCATAGGTCACAATGCTGTCGCGGTATTGGCGCCGCAACTGATCGTTTCGCTTGTTGCGAAGCACGGTGGCGAGAAATCCTTTCGGATGCTCTATGTGCTCACCCGCCTGCTCTTTCTTGATGAGTGCCAGCAGCGTTTCCTGCACGAGCATATCCACATCGGGGTCGTCACCGTAAAGACGACACGCTGTTTCATAGGTGTAGTTGAGCAGTTCTTCCCAGCGCTTTTCCGACAGCATCGTGTTCACCTCCTTTGATGTCCGTTCACCTATTTAGTCGTAGGTCATGCGGGCTGATTCGGGGTTTACGAAAAAAATGGTTATCTGCTTTTAAGTATAACAGATGGAAAACAAATGCACAAGGAGTGGTTCTTTTTCTCGCTTTGTTTTTGGGGCTTGTGATTCCGCGCAACTGTTGTTATAATGATCTTGATACCATCTCCCAAAAAGGAGCGATAGATATGAGCCATGGTTTGACAAGACGCGAGCGCGAGGTCACCGACCGAAACGAGATCGTGCGCATTCTCGATACGGCAAAATTTCTTCATCTCGGTATGGTGGACGGGGATGAACCCTACGTCGTGCCGATGAATTACGGCTACACCCTTGAAAACGATCAACTGACGTTTTACTTACACGGTGCGATGCGCGGGCGTAAGCTCGACGTTCTGCGCCGAAACCCGAAGATCTGCTTCACATTGGAATGCGACGTTGTGCCGTTTGAGGGCGACGTTGCGTGCCGTTACGGCATGACGTATTCCTCCATCATGGGTGTCGGTACCGCTGTCATTGTCGAGGATGTCGCCGAAAAGCAACAAGCGCTCTCCCTCTTGATGAAGGCGCAAACGGGCGGCGATTTCGAATTTTCTGAGCGGATGGTCAGCGTGGTGAGCGTGATACGCCTCGAGGTGTCCTCCTTCACCGCCAAGCATCGACCGCTACCTACAAAATAACATATAGAAAAGGCACACGCGTTCGGAGCGTTCACATAGGGAGGAATCGGTTTTTCGCCGTCGTTTTCCCTGCCCCAAATGTCGGCAAACCTTGTAATACGTCAGTATAACGGCGGTTTGCCGACTTCGGGAACACGAAAAACGGTACGGCTACAAAACTGCAAAGCACCTGAAATACAAGAATTTTTGATAGTAGAAAAGGCAAAAAGCTGCGGTAACGCTGACGCGTACCGCAGCTTTTTAACGAAGTATACTGCAAAAATTCTGTATTTCAGGCGAATAATCCCTATGTGAGCGCTCCGTTACGTGTGCCTTTTCTCTTTAATAGCGATAATTCCAAATGTAATCCGTGCGGTGCAGACCGTCGCTGTACTTGTTCGCGCCCGATTCAAACAGCACCTTCACTTCCCCATCCCCTGTCAGGGAGATGCCCTCCGACATCGGAAGAGCCTTGACCTGCTTTGTCGAACCGGTCAACAAGAAGCACGGTACCGCCGTGCCGTTCAAGGTGATGGTCGTGTCGGCTTTCGCGTTCAAGTTAACCGTATAGAACGCCAAGGAGGAATCGTTTTTACGTCCCCAGGAATGGCTCAAAATCACGGTGTTTGTCTTGGTATCAAACGCCATGCCCTGCACCTTTTGCGGTGCCGCCATCAGCACGTCGGGGGTCGCATAGGTCTGTCCGCTTGCAGGCAACAGGCGCTCATTGCCGCGCTTGCTTAAATCGTAACCCGCGATGTAACAGCCGTATTGTTCACTGCCGGCGGTGGTGGTGAAGTTCAGGATGCGCATCAGGTCATAGCCGCCGCTCGGGAGATAGAAATTGCCCATCCAGAGATAGCCGTCGTAATAACTCAAAAAGCTTGTTGCCACAGGCACCTCATAGAGCGTGGTCAAATAGACCTTTTGTGCGCCTTTGGTCTCGAGGCTACCGAGCGGGATCGCCGCCACGCGGTAAGCACCGTCGCCGTCATACGAGACAAAGAGCGTCGTATCCGTCACCGCCAAGCCGCCGAGATGCGACGTGCAGGGCGAACCGTTCGCCTTGTAGATCACGTACTCCGCGCAGAACTTGCCGTTGCCGTCGTAGACCAAGATCACGGAATTGCCGCCGTCGCTCGCGTACGCCGACATATAGGTGAGTCCCGTTTTGGGGCTGTATGCCAAGCCTTGCGGCACAAGATTTTCTGCAAGACCCGCGACCACCGCATCGCGCGAGGCCGAAGACAAAAACGGCTCGTATTTCGTTTCGCTGAGGTAGGTCTCCTGTGCCACCGCACGCTCCTGCACAAACTGCATCGTGGGGGGATTCAGCGACTGCAAAAGCAGGGTGCGCGCATCGTTGGTGTTGACCTTTTGATCGGTCAGCACATCCGCCGCGGCGACTTGCGCCGTATTCAGCGCCGAGGGATCAACCGAGTAGGTGAGCAGACGGCGCACATCGGAGGTGGTGGCCGTGCCGCTCGCATCCAGATCGCCGCGCACGACGGCGGTGTAATTTGTCGTTTGTTTGCCGTTGTGAAGCGTGACCGTATCGCCCGTTCCCACAAAGGCATTCTCCGCTTTGTTCACGACGACTTCAAAGGCATCGAACTGCAAACGTGCATCCGCGCAAAACGCCGCCACGGTGGTCTTCTGCGGGATCGATCGGATCATGCCGTCTTCCATGTGGAACACGGTGTCGGGATAGGCGGTCACGCCACTGCCGTCGGTCATCGCGCAACGCTCCACCGTCAGCGTGCCGGGAGCGCGCAGAATGAAGATGATCGAACAGATAGCGGCATCGGCGGGTAACGCTTCGTTTTGCCATGTGTAAGCACCGGTGATGGAAAACGCCACGTCGTGACGTCCCGCCGGAAGCGGCTTGGTGGCGCCGTTGTTGTTTTCAAATTCATAGCAGAAGTTCGCCGATGCATAGATCCATTTATTGTGGTTCTTGTCATAGAACACGATATCAAACGGTACATCCGATTGTACCGTACCCTCCCAATAAGGATAATCGTTGAGGTTGGCTTGCTCATAGGCAACCAAGCCGATCTCCTGATCGGCCGCCGTCGCCGTGATGACGAGATTGCCGTTTTGCAACTGCGCGGTTGCCCCTGTGCATTGCACGGTACTTTGACGCAGAAAATCCACGCCGCCGATCGCGGCTTGCGACACGACCGCACCGACAGCACACAGCGAGACCAACATCACCGCACATAGGAGAACGGATACCACACGTTTCATCGAATCGCCCCTTTTTTCGTACTCTGTAACACCAGTATACGCTACGGACGAAAAAAATGCAAGAGTCAATGGTGGTGATGAGCATGATTGTGAACCCCGTGTGCCGTCGACAGTTTTTGACACGCGAGATCACAGCACAGTTCGTGTTCCGTCTCGATCTCGATCGTCACGTGGCATACGCCGCACTCTTGTAACGCACGGCGTATGCCCTCTTTTACCATGTGCGGATCCTGCTCCGTCACCACGTGCATAGTAGCAAAATGATGCCGACCGTCCATGCTCCACAGGTGTACGTGGTGTACATCCTGCACACCATCCACCGCGCACACGCGCAGTTTCACATCGCATACGCCGATGTCTTGCGGTGCTTTTTCCAACAATAACTCCGCAACCTCCTTCAGTGTCTTTGCGGCGCAAACCAACATTACCACCGAAACGCCGATTGCCATCAGCGGATCGATCCACACGAGATTCGTAAACCGCATCACGACAGCGCCGATGAACACGACCACCCATCCGAGAACATCCTCCAACATGTGCAGACTGACCGCTTTTTGATTCACAGATTCGCCCTTGCGTGTAAAAAGCACAGCGGCTACGTTCACCGCCATACCGAGCACGGCGAAGACGATCATCCCGTCGTAACGAATATCCGTGGGTGTGATTAAGCGTCTGACCGCGTTGGCGATCGTGATCAGCGAGCTGAGAAAAAGGATCCCCGACGTAATCCATCCACCGATCAGAGAATAGCGCGTATAGCCGTACGTGTAGCGTTCATCCGGCTGTCGTTTGCTTTTCTTCTCCAGCGCGTACGCAATACCGATGCCAACCGCATCCCCGGCGTCATGCACGGCATCCGAGACGATTGCCGTACTACCGATCATCATGCCTCCGAAAAATTCCAGCAAGGAAAAGACACAGTTCAAAAGAAATGCCGCCAAAATGGTTCGTTCGGTTTTCATAATAATACCCCTCTTGACTTACAACATCGTTTTTAGTACAATATATTCTATACAGAACACATCGTTCACAAACAGTATAGTCGTATAATGAGCGATTCGCCACATACGATAGCCCTCCTTCGTTCGTTACCGAACACATTCAACACATTGTATGGAGAATATCATGGACAGACGACAACGAAAAACCCGAGACGCCATCTTCCGTGCCTTCACCGGTCTGCTATCCCAAAAGGAGTTTCATCGAATTACTGTTGGAGAGATCATTGAACGCGCCGACATAGGACGTGCCACGTTCTATGCACATTTTGAAACCAAAGACGATCTTCTTAACGATCTGTGCGAAGAGCTTTTCTGCCATATCGTTGACACGGAGCAATCCACCGAACCGCAACATCACCATATTTTCGAGGGTGATTGTTCCGAATCGGCATTTTTGCATCTGTTTGAGCATTTGCAAAACAACGACCACAATCTCGTTTCATTGTTATCCTCTTACAACAACGAATTGTTCATGCGTTACTTTAAAAATCATTTGGAACAGATGGTTTCACAGCATCGGTCGTTGTTTGCGTCACGCAAGAGTGACACCGTACCCGATGACTTTTGGATACATCACATTACCTCCACCCTTTCGGACACGATACTATGGTGGATCCATAACGGGATGAAAGAACCTCCGAAAATCATAACCGGTTACTTTTTCAGTGTACTATAAGAATATGAAAGCGGCAGGGATTTTCCCTGCCGCTGTTGTATTTATTTGCGTCTGCGAAGTTCCAGAATCATACGCGTCAATTGGATCAACACAGTCGGGGCGGCGGCAAGACCGAAAACGGTTGCCAGATGGGACGCTGTGAGCATTTCCACTTCGAATAAGCCATGGAACCACGGCACAAGAAGCACCGTGCCGAGAAGCAACACGCCCACCGCAAATGCGCCGACACTCCACCAATTGGTTCGAACACCGATCGACGCCAACGAGCGTTCGCTGCGGCAGTTGAAACCATGGAACAAACGCGAAAGCGACAGCGTTGCAAACGCCATCGTCGCCGCACAAGCCGCCGAAACCGCGTTACCGATCAAGAACGCCGTCATGGAGGAAGCTGCGATCAGCACACCGTAGCAAACAAGGCGCACGGTGAATGCGCGTGTGAGGATGCCTTCCTTCGCGGGACGAGGTTTGTTTTTCAAAAGAGTGCGATCCGAAGGCTCCATGCCGATGGCCAGTGCCGGAAGCGAGTCGGTGAGCAGGTTGATGAAGAGCAAATGCACCGGTGCAAACGGTGTCGGCAACGCAAAGAATGAACAGATGAGCACCACAATGATCGCCGCCAGATTGCCCGAAAGCAAAAATTGAATGGCATTGAGAATGTTGCGATAGACATTGCGTCCGTTCTCCACCGCTTTGATGATGGTGGCAAAATTATCGTCACTCAGGATCATCGCCGCCGCATCCTTGGACACCTCGGTGCCGGTGATGCCCATCGCCACACCGATGTCTGCTTTTTTCAATGCCGGTGCATCGTTAACACCGTCGCCGGTCATCGCCACGATGTGTCCTTTACGCTGCCACGCTTCCACGATGCGGATCTTGTTTTCAGGCGATACGCGCGCATACACCGCAATATCCTCCAGATGCTCGTCGAGTTCGTCCTCAGTCATGGCATCCAGTTGCGGCCCCGTCACGGCAAGGTCGTCTTCGCCGCAAATGCCGATCTGCATGGCGATCGCTTTTGCGGTGACTTTGTGATCACCGGTGATCATGATCGGTTTGATACCGGCGGTGATCGCATCCGCTACTGCCGCTTTGGATTCCTCGCGGGGAGGATCGATCATCGACACCAACGCCAGGAAGGTCAGGTCTTGTTCGGATGCCAACGTCAAGGTTTCGTCGCTCACCTTATAGGCAAAGCTGAGCACGCGGAGTCCGTGTTCGGAAAAGATATCGTTTTGACGCAGGATCGCCGCACGGTCCTCGTCGGTAAGCGCACGCACGGTATCTCCCACCGCGATCGCCGACGAACGAGACAACAACACATCGGGCGCGCCTTTTGTCAAAATCGTCATGCCGTTGTCGAGCTTGTACTGACTGCTCATCAGCTTACGATCGGAATCAAACGCCACTTCCGCCAGACGCGCAAAGCGTTGACGCAATTCGTCCACCGAACCTCCCAAAAGCTCCACGTGCGCCTTTTGTGCCATTGTCAGCAAGCAAGCTTCCGTCGGATCGCCGATGATCGTATCACCGTCGACGGCGGCATCGTTATTGAGTATTGCCGCGTACAGGAACATTCGTTGCGACGATTTCATCATATCCATCTCCGACGGTTCGATCGAACGTCCGTCGACGTACACATCGCGCACCGTCATTTTGTTTTGCGTCAGCGTTCCCGTCTTGTCCGAACAGATGACGGACACACACCCCAGGCTCTCCACCGCCTTGAGTTCTTTCATAACGGCGTTGTCACACGCCATTTTCCGTGTTCCCATCGCCTGCACGATAGTGACAATGGAGCTGAGCGCTTCGGGGATCGCCGCCACAGCCAAAGCCACGGCAAACATCAGCGAGTCAAGCACGGGTGTTTGCCAACCGTTCACAAACGGATATGCCTGCCAAAGACGAAGCCCGAACACCAGCAAGCAGATGACGATGATGATCAAAGCAAGCTTTTTGCTGAAATTATCAAGGCTGACCTGCAAGGGTGTTTTCTTTTCCTTGGTGGCGTTCATCAGTTCCGCAATCCGCCCCATCTCGGTATGCATACCCGTTTCGGTCACAAGCACCGTCGCGCGACCATAGGTCACAAGTGTTCCCGAATAGACCATATTCACGCGATCGCCGAGCGGCAAATCGCCCTCAAGATCCACGTCTTGTTTATCCACATTGGTCGACTCACCCGTCAGCGCACTTTCGTTGACCTGAAGCGAAAAGTTTTCAAGGATGCGACCGTCCGCCGCAACCAGATCACCGGCTTCCAAAAGCAGAATGTCCCCGGGGACGACCTCTTGGGCATTGATTTCTTTCTTTTGCCCGTCACGCAACACCTTCGCGTGCGGCGAGGAAAGCGCTTTGAGCGCGTCAAGAGATTGCTGTGCCTTGACGTACTGCACCGTTCCGAGGACAGCATTGAGAAGGATCACCGCCACAATTACGATGGTACTTTCCACGTTTCCCGATACCATCGAGACCACCGCGGCCACCAACAAAATGATCACGAGCAGATCCTTGAACTGTCCGAAGAACACCGAAAGAATGCTCCGTTTGGTCTGTTCCCCGAGCGCGTTTGCACCGAAGCGCTCCCGCTGTGATGCGACCTCATCTGAGGATAAACCGCGTGAGAGGTTCACCGTTTTCAAATGTTCCGCTTTTGCTGTTTGGTACACGTTTTTCATGGCATTCCGACTCCTTTCCGAAACAAAAAAACAAGACTCTTTGCGTGCGATCTCGCACACAAAAAGTCTTGTTCAAAACCAATGTTTCACCGAACGTCCGGATCGCGAAACCCGCGAACGTGATGACGACCGCTCGGACACGGTCGTCAAAGCGACCGTGCAACTACTCCCTTTTCGGTTATTCTTATTATAGCACCGAATCTCAATTTGTAAACCCCTATTTTCAAAATCCGTGAGGAGGCATACCGGGACGGTTGCCGCCCATGTCGGGGCGACCGCCGCCGAAGCCACCGCCCATGCCCCCAACGGTGCCGATTTGGTGCAGACCGCCGCTGTGGGTGATGGTGCGCGATTCGTAGCCGTCGGAGAGGGTGTACTCCTCCCCTGCAATCAGTTCGGGGCTGAGAATATACGCCCAGTTTGCCGCACGCGTCGCTTCCAACGACACGATCTCGTTCCCTTGACGGTCGCACACGCTCAGAGTGCGTCCGCTTGTGAGTGCGCATCCTCCCCACACGATGGCGTTCATCGTATCGGAGGAGGGGGTTTGTGCCATACCGCTGCTGCCGATGGCGACGAGCGTACCGCCCGTCACCGTAAACGAACCGTTGCAATCGAGCGTACCGTTTCCACCGTTTGACGGACCGACCACCGTGACGGTGCCGCCCGTCATGTCGATCGTACCGTTGGAATCGATCCCGTCGCCCATGGCATCCACGTGAAGTGTGCCGCCACGGATATAGAGCGCGGAATCGTCCGTCTCAAACGGATCGCCGCCAAAGCCGCCGAAATTGACTTCCTCTTCGCTGCTACCGCTCGACGCGTTGATGCCGTCATCCGACGCGGTGATGCGCACGTCGCCTCCATCGAGGGTGATCGTTTTCGCTTCCAAGCCCTCGTAGCTGGTTTCGATCGTCAGTTTTCCGCTTGCGATCGTCAGCGTCCGATCGGCATGGACGCCGTCATCACCGGCGCTTACTGTCAAGGTTCCTCCGTCGATCGTAACGGCATCATTGCTGTGCACGGCGTCATCGGCGGCATCAAGTGTCACGGTACCGCCACGCATCTCGAGGATCGTTTTCGCCTTGAGTGCTTTGCCGACCGATTCGGTCTCGGTCGTTTCTAAGCGGAAGCCGAAGTCGTTTCCTTGCTGCGCGGGAGCGTTTTGACTGCCGCCGCCCGAAACCACTTGCACCGTACCACCGACAACGGACAACGTGCTTTCCGCTTGAATGCCGTCTGCGCCGCTCTCAACATGCAGTTCGCCGCCTTCGATGCGCACGATACCGACTTGCGCCGAAGCGTCGTTGGTGCTTTTGATGCCGTCTCCCGTGGCAGTCAGGTGCAACCGACCGCCACCAATGAGCACATAGTCCCGTCCCATCAACGCGTCATCCGCCGCCGACACAGTGACACTGCCGTCCGCGATCTTCAACCCGTCGCGCGAGACGATGCCGTCCTTGAACGCGGCGTTCACGGTGAGTGTTCCCGAGCCGTTGAGGGTGAGATCGGATTTTGAGAACAACGCACCGCTCGGTTCTTCGTTTTCAACGTCTTCGTACACCGCTGATGCGCTGTCACTGAGGGTGTTTTCGCTGCCCCCTGCGAGGTGGATGACCGTCTTGTGTGCCTCGCGCACGAACAAGGGAGCGGTCGTTTCGCTGTGGATACGAGCTCCATCCATTATCAAGAAGACGGTGCTGTCGTCCGACGATTCCACACGAAGCTGTCCGTCGGACAGCGTTCCGCGCACGAGATAGACCCCGCCGCTCGTCACCGTTACGCCGCGTTCGGTCGCGGACGCACCCGTCCCCTCTACAAGAGAACCGCTGTCGGCAAGCGTGATCACTGTAGCGCCCGTGGTATCCACAACCGCCGTGTCCTCCTCCGCCCATGAAAGCAAAGAGTCGGAAACCACCGTTTCCGACTCTCCCTTTTCCGTGGGCGGTGACAAAGGCGACGCTGTTTCGGGAGTCGACGAACACGAGCAAAGAAGCACCATTGCCGCCATTCCAAACGCCACACATCTCCATACGTTACGCACCGTTATCACCTCAGAAAGATTACAATTGATCGTTGGGTGCCGCATAACGCGAGCACACGATCATCAGGTTGCCGTTGCGGCAACGGATCGCATCGATCATCTCTTTTTCTTTGCTCTCGTCCTTGAGCACGATGATATAGCTGGCTTCAAACATACTGCCGAGGTTGGTCGTTTTGACGCGCTCGAGCGTGTGCGATTTGGTGTAGGTCTCGAAGATGTCGTCGAACACACCGATGTAATCGAGATCCTCGGGCATCACAACACGAAGCATCTTTTCACGCGATTGTCCGAATTTGCTCGGCATACGTGCGAAGGCAACAAGCACCGCACCGACGACCAGCACCACCAAAAGTGCAAATCCGAGATAGCCCATCGCCGTGGCAAGACCGACCGACATCGCAAGGAAGATAAAACTGATTTCTCTGGCGCTACCCGGAACAGAGCGGAAGCGCACCAAGCTGAACGCGCCCATGACCGCAACACCGGCACCAACGTTGCCGTTGACCATCATGATGACTGTTTGCACAATGGCGGGAAGCACCACGAGCGACACCGCCAGTGGCTTGGACACGCGACCGCCGAGCCAATAGGCGATCGCGATCAGGATGCCGAGACCGATCGACGTGCCGATGCAGGCGAGCATTTGCTCGTTGGTCAGTTGCATCGCTTGTCCCGTGACGGGATCAAAATTCAAAATGCTGTTGAACATAACACATTCTCCTCTTCCTCCATCGCATGTTCCTCTTCAAACTCGTGCGCGTAGATGCGACCGTATTTGGAAAAGGAAATGGGATAGATTTTCAACGTCGTGAGCGCCGATGTCAACCACAGCGGCATCGCCCCGGGCGCTTTGATCTCCATGAGCCAATGATCGTCCTCAAACAGCAGTTCGCCGTCCGGCGGGATCGACAGATCCAAGCGATCGCGCCGACTGCGGATCTGCTGATCAAAGGTGATGCGAAGCGCCTTTTCTTCCCCTCTGCCGCACAGTGCCTCGCGCTCATAGGACAAAAAGAGCTTGGGTTCACATCGGTAAAACTGCAGAAAATAGTCGATCTCGCGAAAGATCTGTCCGTCCTTCGAGGGAGGAATCCCGTCATACAGATAGGCTTTGGCTTCCTTGTAGGGAAGCACGATGCGGCGTTTGAACACCACGCCTTTGTATTTCTTCTTGATCTCCAAAAAGACCTTATCGTCGTCTCCGACCGTGCCGTAGGAGCGCAGGCGCATCTTTTCTTTGTAGCGCGGTTTTTCGATGGAACGACGGATCAAATCGTTGTGTTCGGTGTCAAAATACAAGTTGCACACGGTATAGCGTCCGTAGACATCCGCATCCATATGTTCATCGAGCACCTTGCGTAGGGCACGGTATTGCGCTTCGTCAAGCATATATTTCTTTTCCGACCGCTGAAAGGTCAGCCCCTTTGCCATACCGCTCCCCTCCTTCTGAACTGTACTGTAAATCAGCAATGTGAAAACTGCGTGTTTGTTTTATTAAAAATTCACAAAACATCGGCAAAAAACGAGGGAATCCAAAGATCCCCTCGCTTTTTCCAAAACCGCAATCAGCCTTTGAGAAGCGAGCGATACAAACGAATGTATTCGTTCGCCGAACGTCCCCAACTGAAGTCCGCTTCCATGGCGCGTTTGACCAAAGTAGGCCAATCTTCCTTGTTGGCATAGGCGCCGAGCGCACGGCAGATCGCACCGTACATATCGTCGGCGTTGTAGGACTGGAAGGTGAAGCCGAAGCCGTTTTCATCACCGCAGTCGACGATGCTGTCCTTCAAGCCGCCCGTGGCACGCACGATGGGCAGAGTGCCGTAGCGGCTGGCGACCATCTGCGACAGACCGCAGGGTTCGCTCTTCGACGGCATCAGGAAGATGTCGGAACCGGCGTAGATCTTGCGTGCGAGTTCCGGCACAAAGCCCGAGCAATAACAGAACTTCGACGGATAGCGCTGTTGCATCTCGCGGAAGAAGTTCTCATACACCCAGTCGCCCGAGCCGAGAACCACCATCTGCACGTCTTCTTGCAAGAGACGCTCCATGACGTATTGCACGAGGTCCAGACCCTTGTGCGACACCAGACGCGTGACCATCGACAGCATCGGGACGTCGTCGCGCACGGGCAGGAACAAACGCTCTTGGAGCGCCTTCTTGTTCGCCGCTTTACCGCTCATGTCGTCAACGCTGTAGTTGGCAAACAGGTTCGGATCGGTCGCGGGATCGTAGCCGACCGTGTCGATGCCGTTGAGGATGCCCGACAGCTTCCACTGACGCGCTTTCAGGATGCTGTCCATGTGGTGCGAGAACCACGGATCGAGGATCTCCTGCGCGTAGGTCGGGCTGACGGTGTTGACGCGATGCGCCGATTCGATGGCGCCCTTCATCAGGTTGATGCAACCGTCCTGCTCCACGATGGACGACGCCCAACGCGGCAAGCCGAACACATCCTCCATGATCTCTAAACCGTATTGACCTTGGTATTGGATGTTGTGGATGGTGAACACCGTCTTGATGTTCTCGTAACCCGGTTGGTTCGCATAGAACAGGTTGTAGTAGATCGGCACGAGCGCCGTCTGCCAGTCGTTCGAATGCAGAATATCGGGTTTGAAATCGATGTATTTGAGGATCTCGAGCACCGCGCGCGAGAAGAACGCAAAACGCTCCGCATCGTCGTAGTGACCGTAGAGACCTTCACGCTTGAAGTAATACTGGTTGTCGATCAGATAGTAGATCACGCCGTCCAGCTTGGCTTCAAACACGCCGCAATATTGACGACGCCATGCCACCGGCACCGACAGACTGCACAGGAAGGTCATCTTCTCACGCAGTTGTTGGGGGACGCAATCATACAGCGGCATCACCACGCGGCAACCGATCAAGCGCTGACGCATCGCGCGCGGCAACGAACCCGCCACATCCGCCAGTCCGCCCGATGCCGCAAACGGCAACGCCTCGCTGGCCGCATATAAAACCTTCATAGTATGACTCCTTTCAATCGATACGTCAGACGATCGATTTCTTGTCAATATAAATCGGGAAGCTCGCGTAGCCCTGCAACGTGCGCGATTCCTTGACGACGACGTCCTTGTCAAGGATCACACTGCCGAGCTTGGTGCCGCCGAGCACCAGAGCGCCTTGCATCACGATGCAATCCTCAAGCGTAGCGCCCGCTTCGATCGTAACGTTGCGGAAGATGATGGAGTTTTTGACGGTACCGTTGATGGTCGCGCCATCCGCAACGAGCGAGTTGGACACCGTCGACTCCAGACCGTACATTGCCGGGCAACAGTCGCGCACCTTGGTGTAGATCTGGCGATCGGTCAGGAAGAGGTTCGCACGCTTGTCGCAATCGAGCATCGCCATGTTCGCCGCATAGAAGGAGGCGAGCGACGAGATCACAAGCGCCTGCTCTTGAATGGCGTAGCCTTGAATGTTCAGATCCGCCACATAGCGCTGCAGGATGTCGCGCTCAAAGTGCGTCTGGTTGCGGCTGACCGCGTTGTGCACCAGCTTGACCAGCAGATCCTTGCGAAGCACATACAGTCCGATACCGAACTTGCCTTCACCCGCGCCGCCGTTTTCGATGGTGATGTCGGTCACGCGACCGTCGTTGTTCGTCTGCAGAACCATCAGGTTATCCAGACGCGGCAGAGCGCCCTCGATGTAACCGACGGTGACGTCTGCGCCGCTCGCCATGTGCGAACGGATAACCGCCTTATAATCGATGTTCGCCACCACATGGCAGTCGGACATCACGACATACTCTTCTTTGGAATTGGCAAAGAACGCATCCATGCCCGCAAGGCTCGCCACACGACCGGAATAGCTCTCATCGGTCGCGCCGAACGGCGGCAGGATGTACAGACCTTCGTTTTTGCGGGACAGATCCCACGCCTTACCGGAGCCGAGGTGATCCATCAACGATTGATAGTTGCTCTTGGTCACCACGCCGACCTTGGTAACACCGGCGTTGACCATGTTGGAGAGCGGGAAATCGATCAGACGATAACGACCTGCAAACGGCACCGAGCCGAAGGCACGGATGGCGGTGAGATCACGCAGAGCCTCATCGTGCATATTCGGAAAAATCAAACCGAGAACGTTGGTTTTACGCATGATCACTCATCTCCTTTCACATCGGCATCGATCATGGCCTTCGCCTTGACCGTGGCACCGGGATACACTTTCACGTCCTGCGCGACGACCGCCACGCCCCAATCACTCTTGTCCGCGACATCCTCGGGACGCTCGCCGACGACCGCGTTTTCGCCGATGTCGACGTTCTCCGCGACGATGGCGTATTGCACCTTCGCGCCCTTGCCGACGTGTGCACCGGGCATCAGGATCGAATCATAGACAATGGCACCTTCCTCCACCGTGACACCGGGGAACAGCACCGAGAACTCCACTTCGCCGTAGACGTTGCAGCCTTCCGAGATGGAGCTGTTTTGCACCTTGGCGGAATCGGCGATGTAGTGCGGCGGCAGACCGGCGTTGCGCGAATAGATTCTCCATTCGCGGTCGGACAGATCGAGCGGCACTTTCGGGTTGAGGATGTCCATGTTGGCTTCCCACAAGCTGTCGATCGTGCCGACATCCTTCCAGTAGCCTTCAAAACGATACGCAAACATACGCTCACCGGCATTGAGCATCGCGGGAAGCACGTTCTTGCCGAAGTCATTTTCCGACGTCGCATCGTTCTCGTCCTCGATGAGGTATTTACGCATCTTCTTCCAGTTGAACACATAGATGCCCATCGACGCGAGATTGCTCTTCGGGACGGCGGGCTTCTCGTCAAACTCATAGATCGAACCGTCGGGGTTGGTGTTGAGGATGCCGAAGCGGCTGGCCTCTTCCATCTCGACCTCGATGACGGCGATGGTGCAATCAGCGTTCTTCTCCTTATGCGCCTCGATCATCTTCGAATAATCCATCTTGTAGATGTGGTCGCCCGAAAGCACCAGCACATATTCGGGATCGTAACGCTCGATGAACGCGATGTTTTGATAGATAGCGTTGGCGGTGCCTTTGTACCAATCCGCGCCCTTGTTGCGCTGATACGGCGGCAACACGTGAACACCCGCCTGACTGCGGTCCAGATCCCACGGCATACCCGAGCCGATGTAATCGCTCAGCTCCAGAGGCTGATACTGCGTAAGGACACCGACCGTCTCGATACCGGAGTTGATGCAGTTCGAGAGCGGGAAGTCGATGATGCGATATTTGCCGCCGTACGGCACGGCGGGTTTGGCGATGTTGCGCGTCAGTGCGTACAAACGGCTTCCCTGTCCGCCTGCCAGCAACATGGCCACACATTCCTGTTTACGAAACATAATATTCAAATCCCCTTTCGGTTTTGATTCTTCGGTTTGCGAGCCGTCTTACGCGGTGCGGGCGGCTTCTTTTCTTTGTCCAGCTGCAAGTACACGACCGAGAGCGGCGGTACGGTCAGCGAGAGCGACTGTTTGAATCCGTGCATCGGCTCGAGATCGGTCTCTTTACTGCCGTTCTCCACGCCGGTGCCGCCGAACTCCGCTTTGTCGGTGTTGAAGACCTCTTTGTAGATGCCGTAGGTCGGCACACCAATGCGGTAATTCTCACGCTTGACGGGATTGAAGTTGCAAAGGACGATCGTTTCCTTGCCCTTGCGATCGATGCGGCGGAACACGATAATGCTCTGCGAATAGTCGTCATGCGCGATCCACGAGAAGCCCTCCCACGAGAAATCGTTTTCCCACAAGGTCGGATTCTCGAGATAGAAATGGTTGAGCGCTTTGGTGAATCCGTGGAACTGACGGTGCGCGTCGTATTGGAGGAGCAACCAGTCGAGCTCGGATTGATAGTCCCACTCTTTGAACTGCGCGAACTCACTGCCCATGAACAGCAATTTCTTGCCGGGATGCGCCATCATGTAGCCAAGGAACGTACGCACTTCGGCAAACTTCTCTTCGTAGGTGCCGGGCATCTTGTTGATGAGCGAACCTTTGCCGTGGACGACCTCATCGTGCGAGATCGGCAACACAAAGTTCTCGGAGAAGGCATAGAAGAAGGAGAAGGTCAGACTGTCGTGGTTGCCCTTGCGGAACAACGGATCGAGCGACATATAGCGAAGCATGTCGTTCATCCAGCCCATATTCCATTTGTAATTGAAGCCGAGACCGCCGTCGCCCGTCGGGCGCGACACCATCGGCCACGCGGTCGATTCCTCGGCGATCATCATCGCCTGCGGATACATGCCGAAGACCGCTTCGTTGAGCAAGCGCAGGAACTCCACCGCTTCGAGATTTTCCTTGCCGCCGTATTTGTTGGCGACCCATTGTCCGTGTTCGCGGTTGTAGTCGAGGTACAGCATAGACGCCACCGCATCCACGCGCAAACCGTCCACATGGAACCGATCGAACCAATACATCGCATTGGAGATCAGGAAGCTGCGCACCTCGTGTCGACCGTAGTCAAACACGCAAGTGCCCCATTCCTTATGTTCGCCTTTGCGGGGATCGGCGTATTCGTAGCAAGGAGTACCGTCAAAGCGGAACAGACCCGCCGCATCACGCGGGAAATGCGCGGGAACCCAGTCGAGGATCACACCGATGCCCGCTTGGTGGCATCGATCCACAAATCGCATGAATTGGTCGGGAGCACCGTAACGCGAGGTCGGCGCATAGTAACCGGTGACCTGATAGCCCCACGAACCATCGTAGGGATATTCGGAGATCGGGAGCATTTCAATGTGCGTGTAGCCCATCTCCTTCACATAAGGAATGAGCTCTTCGGCAAGCTTGTCGTAATCGAACGTATTGCCGTCTTCGTAGCGGCGCCAGGAGCCGGCATGTACTTCATAAATATTCACCGGGCAATCGTAAATAGACCGCTTGTTTTTCGCTTCGATCCACTCGGCGTCGTTCCATTCGTATTGATCGAACGAATACACCTTGGAGGCGGTGTTGGGACGCGTTTCGGTGTGCGCACCGTAGGGGTCCGCTTTCATGAGTTCGGTGCCGTCCTGTGTACACACCCAGTATTTGTAGGCGTCGTACTCTTTGACGTTGTCCAGCACCGTCTCCCACACACCGTCCGCGCGGCGCGTCATCGGGTTGCGACGAGGATCCCAATTGTTGAAATCACCCACCACCGAAACGGAGCGTGCATTCGGTGCCCAAACACTGAATCGATATTCGCGATCGTTTTGCTTTTGGCAACCCATGTGCAAATACGCGCGACAGTCGATCCCTTTGTAGTGATACGGAGATATTGCCTGAGCCATTGCTATCGTCACACCTTTCATAAGAGCATAAAACGATAATACTCCACATTTGCTCTATAATATTGTAACACACTCCCCGAAAATTGCAAGGGGTTTTGTCTATTTTCTTAGAAGATTTTTTGTTGAAATTGAATATTATTGGTTGTTTTGCACTAAAACAATTTCCGATAGTTGTATAGATTTCAACGCCGGAACCCACAGAGGGTTCTACCCTCCGTTTCTTACACATAGGATGCAACAAACCATCCGAAAGGAGTACGCACCTATGACCGAACTTCAATCCACGCCGCACCAGGTGGTCATCCACGATCGCAAACAGATGACCGTCAGCGGCGTTTGTGACGTAAACAGCTTTGACGACAGCGTTATCGTTGCCAAAACCGCTTTGGGAGAGCTTACCGTTCGAGGGGACGGACTGCAAATTTGCCGTTTGAACGTAGACAGCGGCGATCTGTCGGTGGACGGACACATTGACTCCCTCGAATACACCGCCATCGAACCGCGCAAAGGACGCCGTTTCGCGCGGTGGTTCCGATGAATGCATTCGTCGTGACGGTGAACGACGCCGAGCAGGCTCGTTGCCTGTGGTATTGTCTGTTGTTCGGTTTGGGGCTGAGCGTCGGATATGCCCCGTTTGCATGGTGGCGGATCACCAAACGACGACACCGGTGGCTACAGGCAACGGTCGACATCTTCTGTTGCGTGTGCGGTGCGACGCTGTTGTTTTTCTTTGTGCTGGCGGTCAACGGCGGAACACTTCGCGGCGCTATGGTACTGTCGACCGCTCTCGGCTTCCTTATCGGTCATAAGACGATCGGACGTGCTCTGCTCGTACTGTTTCGAGTGCTCGCCTCTCTTCTGTACGCTTTACGGTTACGGCTTGCGGTCGTTGCTGACCTCCTGCGAAAACTCGCAAAAAAAATTGCGATTTTTTTCAAAAAAGGGTTGCGCTACCTTCGCACATTGGTGTATAATCAAAATTAGTATTTATATATACAAGGAGCACCGTTGTTCGCCGTCCGTCTTTTTGGTTGTCAATGAGGAAGGATTCATTCATGAAAACGAAATTCAAAGACAAACAGAATATCATTTTCCGCATCGCGTTGGCGGCCGCTCTGGTGTTTGTCGCCGTATCGGCGTTGCAAACCAAGAACGACCTCGACACCGATTACGAAGCGTTGGCCGATTTGGAGATCCGCTGTCACAATCAACAGCGCGTCAACGACGAGCTGGCCGCGCAAAACGCCGACAGCGGCAGCTACCTGTACCAGCTTCTCGAACAAGCGGCTCACAACAAGGGCTACTACCGCCCGGGTGAGCTGGTGTTCAAGGAAGTGCCCGGACATTGATTCGTCCGACATCTCGCAAGACCGCTCATTCTTTTCGCGCAACGCGATTCAACAGGGGGATATTCAGCAGTGCAAGTTGAAGTAGGAGCCATCTTAGAAGGTAAAGTTACCGGCATCACCAAATTCGGCGCGTTCGTCGAGCTCGAGCCCGGAAAGACCGGCATGGTCCACATTTCCGAGGTCGCCAACACCTACGTTAAGGAGATCCGCGATCACATTACCGACGGGCAAACCGTCAAGGTCAAGGTGCTGAGCATCGGCGAAGACGGAAAGATCAGCCTTTCCATCAAAAAAGCCGTCACGCCCCCGCCCCGCACTTCGCGTGCCCCGGCACAGTCGCCCGGTCGCCCCGGCAATTTCGAGTGGCAATCGTCGTCGCGCCGCAACGGCTCCGAAAGCTTCGAGGACATGATGTCGCGCTTCAAGCAACAAAGCGACGAGAAGATGTCCGACCTCAAGCGTTCCGTCGACGGCAAGCACGGTGGCTTCTCGCGCAGAGGCTCCGGCAAGCAACAGCAACAGCCCTAACCATACATATCATCAGGGGAACCGATTTTTCCGGATTCCCCTGTTTTCTTGTATTTCAACCTTTCTTTAGGAGAGTCTGCTTTATGCGTATTATCAACGCCGAACTGGTTCCCGTAGACAGTCCGCGCATCCCCGACGGCTTTGTGGAAATCCGCGACGGACGCATCGCCGCGATCGGTGCGATGGTCGATTGCCCTACATACACCGATGAAGTATACGATGCATGCGGCGCGTGCGTCTATCCCGGTTTTATCGACGCACACTGTCACCTCGGCATGTGGGAAGACGGTCTCGACTTCGAAGGCGACGACGGCAACGAGGACACCGATCCCGCCACGCCGCAGCTCCGCGCTGTCGATGCGATCAATCCGCTCGACCGTTGCTTCGTCGAGGCACGCGAAGCCGGTGTGACCACGGTGGTCACAGGCCCCGGAAGTGCCAATCCGATCGGCAGTCAGCTGTGCGCGATCAAAACGCAAGGCATTTGCACCGATCGCATGGTGCTCAAAGCACCGCTCGCCATGAAAATGGCACTCGGAGAAAATCCGAAAAATACCTACCACGGCAAGGCTCAAACGCCGGTCACCCGTATGGCGACCGCCGCTATCATTCGCGAACAGCTTCGCCTTGCTGCCGAATATGACAAACAACTGCGCAAGGCCGCCGAGGACGACGAAGAGGACGAGCCCGAATTTGACGCCAAGTGCGAGGCGCTGTTGCCCGTCGTGCGCGGTGAGCTTCCCGTTCACTTCCACGCGCATCGGCTCGACGACATCCTCACCGCGCGTCGCATCGCGAAGGAATTCTCGCTGAAGTACGTCATCGTACACGGCACGGCGGCGCATCTGGCGGCGGACATGATCGCAGAAGAGGACATCCCCGTGCTGTGCGGTCCGATCCTTTGCGATCGCTCCAAGCCCGAGCTTCGGGAGTTGACCCCCGCCGCTCCCGCACGGTTGCACCGTGCGGGCGTGGAATTGGCACTCATCACCGATCATCCCGTGATCCCGCTTCAGTACCTCGGCGTATGCGCGGGACTTGTGGTGCGCGAGGGGCTCCCCGCGGACGAGGCGATTCGTGCCATCACATTGTCGGCGGCGCGCATCGTCGGCATTGACGATCGCGTCGGGTCCCTTACGGTAGGCAAGGACGCCGACCTCGTGCTGTTCAAGGACGATCCGATGACCATCGCCGCCAAGCCTGTTGCCGTGATGATCGACGGTCAATGGGTACACCGCAACTAAACCGATATCACCCAAAGGATTTTGCATATGGAACAACTTCAATTTTGTGCCCCGTGCTTGTTTGGATCAGAAGGCATTCTCGCCGATGAACTCAAGCGCATGGGCGCTTCGGATGTGCGCGCACAAAACGGACGTGTGCTGTTTTGCGGCGAGGTATCCCTCTTGGCACGCGCCAACTTACGTTGCCGCACCGCCGAGCGCATCGGACTGCTTCTGGGACAGTTTCGCGCCACCTCGTTCGACCAACTGTTTGAGGGGGTCAAGGCACTTCCTTGGGAACGCTTCATCGGCAAGACCGACCGCTTTCCCGTCAAGGGATGGTCGCTCCAATCGGCGTTGCATTCCATCCCCGATTGCCAATCCATCATCAAAAAAGCCATTGTGGAGCGACTGCGCCGCACACACCGTGTCACATGGTTTGAAGAGACGGGTGCGCTGTACCGGGTGCAGTTCACCATTTTGAAAGACGAAGTTACCCTGCTCATTGACACCAGCGGCGTCGGACTGCATAAGCGCGGCTACCGCCAAAATGCGGGCGGTGCTCCCATCAAGGAGACCCTCGCCGCCGCTATCGTCGATGTGACACGCGCGCGGCTCTCCCCCATCGTGAGCGACCCTTGCTGTGGTTCGGGTACATTGCTCATTGAAGCGGCGCTCGCCGCCAAGCGCATCGCCCCCGGCATCGGCCGTCGCTTTGTCTCGATGGAATGGCCGCTTGTCTCATATGAGATCTGGGAGGAGGAGCGTCGTCTTGCCAAGGAGCAGGAACGCCCCGATCAACAGATCGATCTCTACGGCAGCGATATCGACACCGAGGTGTTGCAGATCGCACGACAAAACGCTCACAAGGCCGGCGTTGCCGCGCACGTACATTGGAATGCCGCCGATCTGACCACGTTCAAACCGCAAGGAGAACGCGGTATTGTGTTGTGTAATCCGCCCTACGGCGAGCGATTACTCGACGTGCGCGAGGCACAACGTATCATCCGTGAGCTCGGACGTGTGTTTGTTCCCGACTGCGGCTGGCAATACGCCGTCATCAGTCCGGATGAAAAATTCGAAGAGCTGTTCGGACGCCCCGCCAAGAAACGCCGCAAGCTGTATAACGGCATGCTTCGTTGCCAGCTGTATCTGTTCGATTGACCGAGAGGAGAAGGCTATGCGCCACGTGTTCATCATCAACCCCGCCGCCGGAAAGCACCAAAACGCGTGTTCCCACGTCGATGAGATCCGTGCGGTTTTCGCCGACGATCCGCGTCTGGGAACCCCGGAGATTCTCTATACCGAGGAACCCGGTCACGCCACCAAGATCGCAGAGCAATTTGCCTCTTCGGGTGAGCCTGTGCGTATTTATGCGTGCGGCGGCGACGGAACGGTATCGGAAGTGTTGCAGGGGATCCATCGCTACGACAACGCCGAGCTGGCCATTTTTCCGTGCGGCTCTGCCAACGACTACATCCGCAGTTTTCCGGAGCACGACTTTTTCGATCTGAATGCGCTGGTGCACGGCGACGTACACGAAGTGGATCTGATCCGCTGTGACGACGTACTGTCCTTGAACATCGCGTGCATGGGCATGGATGCCGACGTGGCGAGCAAAATGGTCAAGTACAAGCATTGGCCTCTGGTCAGCGGTCCGATGGCGTACAACATCGCCATTGCCGATGTGTTTTTCCACCGTATCGGAAAAGATCTGACCGTCACCGTACAAACCACCCACGGCGAGGAAACGCGCAAAGGACGCTTCCTCTTTGCGCTCGCCGCCAGCGGTCAGTACTACGGCGGCGGCTATCGCGGTGCCCCCGACGCGCGCATCGACGACGGCATTCTTGATTTTGTGCTGGTAAGTGCGATGTCCCGCGCGAAGATCCTGCGCTTCTTGCCGGATTACAAAAAAGGCACAGTACAGGACAACCCCTACGTTGAGACGTTGCGCGGCACCTCGATGACCGTGCATTGCGACGAAGGCGCCGTGGTGGCACTGGACGGCGAGATCTACGAAAAGACCGATATCACCTTCTCCTTGTACGAAAAATCCATCCGTTTTGTCCTGCCGCAACAGGCGGTCGTGAAGCAACCGATTTTCGAAAAAGTCCCGGTGCGCGGCAAACAAAAAGCCCTCAGCGGTGCATTTGTAAAAAAAATATGAAAAATCCGCGGAATGTCAAAATTCCCCTTGATTTTTAGGAAAATTCTGCTACAATCGATATTAGCACTCGGGAAGCAAGAGTGCTAATATCGATTTTGTATTTTATGCACAGGAGGAATGTGTTTATGAACATCAAACCGTTGGCCGACCGTGTAGTCATCCGCATGACCGAAGCGGAAGAAACCACCAAGAGCGGCATCATTCTCGCCGGCTCCGCCAAAGAGAAACCCCAAGTGGCGGTTGTCGTGGCTGTGGGCCCCGGCGGCGTTGTGGACGGCAAAGAGATCACCATGTACGTGTCGGTCGGTGACAAGGTGCTGACCAGCAAATACAGCGGCACGGAAGTGAAGCTGGACGGTCAGGAATACACCATCGTCCGTCAAAACGACATTCTCGCGATCGTCGAATAATCGAAGGAGGTACATTACATTATGTCGAAAGTTATTTTGTACGGCGAGGACGCACGCAAGGCTCTGCAAGCCGGTGTGGATCAACTCGCCGATACCGTGAAGATCACCCTCGGTCCGCGCGGCCGCAACGTGGTGCTGGACAAGAAGTTCGGCGCTCCCCTCATCACCAACGACGGTGTGACCATTGCCAAGGAGATCGAGTTGGACGACCCGTTCGAAAACATGGGTGCTCAGCTCGTCAAAGAAGTGTCCACCAAGACCAACGACGTGGCGGGCGACGGTACCACTACCGCCACCCTCCTTGCCCAAGCGCTCATCCGCGAAGGCATGAAGAACGTCGCCGCCGGTGCCAATCCGATGGGCGTCCGTCGCGGCATCCAAAAGGCCGTCGACGCAGTAGTCAACGCGGTGCAGGGCAACGCGAAGACCGTTGACGGCTCGCAGGATATCGCGCGCGTTGCGACCATCTCCGCGGGTGACGAGGCCATCGGTAACCTCATCGCGGAAGCGATGGAGAAGGTGTCTGCCGACGGCGTCATCACCGTGGAAGAATCCAAGACCGCTGAGACCTACTCGGAAGTGGTTGAGGGTATGCAGTTTGACCGCGGTTACATCACCCCCTACATGGTGACCGATACCGATAAGATGGAAGCTGTCATCGACGACGCGTTCCTGCTCATCACCGACAAGAAGATCAGCAACATCCAGGACATTCTCCCCATTCTCGAGCAGATCCTGCAAGCGGGCAAAAAGCTCGTGATCATCGCGGAAGACATCGAGGGCGAGGCTCTGACCACCCTGATCGTCAACAAGCTCCGCGGCACGTTCACCTGTGTGGCCGTCAAGGCTCCCGGCTTCGGCGACCGTCGCAAGGATATGTTGCGCGACATCGCCACGCTGACGGGCGGCACCGTGATCTCCGACGAGCTCGGTCTTGAGCTGAAGGAGACCACGCTCGATATGCTCGGTCGCGCGCGTCAGGTCAAGGTGCAAAAAGAGAACACCATCATCGTCGACGGTGCGGGCGATCCCGACGCGATCAAGGGTCGTGTGGCTCAGATCCGCAGCCAGATCGAAACCACGACCTCCGATTTCGACCGTGAGAAGCTCCAAGAGCGTCTGGCGAAGCTCGCCGGCGGCGTGGCAGTCATCAAGGTCGGTGCCGCGACGGAGATCGAAATGAAGGAAAAGAAGCTTCGCATTGAAGACGCGCTCGCCGCGACGAAAGCGGCCGTGGAAGAGGGCATCGTCGCCGGCGGCGGCGTGGCGCTCATCAACGCATCCGACGTGCTTCCCGCAATGATCGCCGCTTGCGAAGGCGACGAGAAGACGGGCATGCAGATCGTGCTGAAGGCTCTTGAGGAGCCGGTGCGCCAGATCGCGCTCAACGCCGGTTTGGAAGGCAGCGTCATCATCGACAAGATCCGCACCTCCGGCAAAACGAACTTCGGCTTCGACTTCGCCAAGGACGTCTACTCGGATATGTTTGAGGCCGGCGTTGTGGACCCGACGAAGGTCACTCGTTCCGCTCTGCAAAACGCGGCGTCTGTGGCGGCGATGGTGCTCACCACCGAGTCGCTCGTTGCCGACAAGAAGGAGCCTGCCGCGGCAATGCCTGCCGCTCCCGGCGGCATGGACGGTATGTATTGATCCGTCTGACAAACGAACAGCAAAAGAACCGCTTGCTCCGAAAGGAACAAGCGGTTCTTTTGCTATGCAACGATTAACGATAGGAGAAATCTTCACGCTCGAGCGTGAGGTTCGGGTTGTAGAAAGGATCGCCTGCGGCGAGCTCCTCTTTCCAACGCTCCTGGAAGCGCGTGACCTCCGACACGAAGCGCGCGCGTTTCTTGGGCGATTCGTCGGTGCCGCGGCTGATGGATTCGTAATGATACAACTCGGCAAACGGCGTGAACACGAGCAAACGACCGGTTTTGCGGATACGCATACACATATCGATGTCGTTGAACGCCACCTCAAACGATTCATCCAAACCGTCGATCTCTTTGTACACCGCCGCCGAAAGCATCAGGCAAGCAGCCGTCACCGCCGTGACGTTTTGCTGATAGCCGGCGCGACCGAAGTAACCGGGTGTACCGCGCGACTGATGCTTGAAGTTGTGGCCCGCAAGCGTCAACACACCAAGCGTCACGCCTGCGTGCTGGATCGTATCGTCAGGATAGTACAACATCGCGCCGACCGCGCCCACATCCTCGCGTTGAGAATACATCAGCATCTCCTCGATCCACGAGGGCGAAATGATCTCGACGTCGTTGTTCAGGAGGATATAATGTTCACCCTTGGCAAACTGCACGCCGAAATTGTTGATAGCGGAATAGTTGAAGCCTGCGGGCGGTTTGTAGACGACCACCTTGATATTCTCGTGAACTTTCAGCGTCTCATAATACGTAAAGGTCTCTTCGTCGCTGTTGTTCTCGACGATGATGATCTCATAGTTCTTGTAGGTGGATCTTTCAAGGATGGAATCGATGCAGCGCGACAGCTCGTCCACATGATTGTAGTTCGGAATGATGATGGAAACAAGCGGCTCACCAACGATGTCGTACTTGACGCGATAGATGTTCGGATGGATGACGGTACTTTCGACCGTACCTTTAAGCCCCACACGCTCCAAATGCTCGCGCACCGCACGACGACCCGCCTCAATGGTGTAAGGCTTGGCGTAGGGATCCGACGCCACCGATGCGGCGCTGACACGCCAGTGATACAGCACCTTCGGAATGTGGACGATGTGCTGTGCCTGCTCGGTCAGACGCAGGATCATATCGTGATCCTGCGAACCGTCAAACTCTTTGCGGAACACGCCGCTCTTTTCGAGGAGCGACGCTTTGAACACGGTGAAATGGCAAATGTAGTTGTTGGAGCGCAGATTGTCAACGGCGAAATCCGGCTTGAAATGCGCGTCGTACAGTTCGCCGCCGAACTCATGGAACTTGTCCTCGTCGCAATACAGGAAATCGGCATCTTCGGCACAAATGCGTTCCATATACTCAAACAACACCGTCGGCTCGAGCACATCATCATGATCGAACAACGCAATATAGTTGCCTGTTGCCATCTCGATGCAAGCGTTGGTGTTCTCGGAGATGCCCTTGTTTTCAGTCAGCTTTTGGTACTTGATGCGGGCATCCTTGCTCGCTTTTTTCAAGCAATATTCCCCAACGTAGCCGTGTTCCTCGTCACTGCCGTCCGCAAGGCAAAGCTCCCATTTGCCGTAGGTCTGCAGCTCCACCGAACGGATCATCTGCTCGAGGAAATCCATAGGTGTGTTGTAAAGCGGCACCAAAATGCTGAAACAGATATCTTTTTCAAACACGTGCGCTTCCTGCTCACGGCGCAGTTTGTCGGAAACTTCCAGCGTGAGCTTTTGATTCAAAACGGTCGGGCGCGGCAATGCCGCCACGCGTGCCTTGCCCCCTTTGATACCGCCGCGCAGGAAACCTTTTGTGAACACCGCGATCTTCAACAAACCGCGATGACGCGACAGGAAGTTTTTCAGTTTTTGAGACAGTTTACGCATAGGCGATGTCAACCTCCAGAAAAAACTGTGTTGGATCTGCTGAAAATCGAACAAGGCGGTTTGGCATTCCGCGTCTTTGGCGGCGTAGCGTTGCCGCCAGCTTTCGATCTCGGCGCGCAAGGTCTCCCCTTCGTTTTGCAGGATCGCTTCCAAATTGGCAATATGGGTCGCTTTCATGGATATCTCATCCGCCATGCGTCCCATCTCACGCTCATCCGCTACGATGCGCGGCAAGAGCTTGAGAAGCGGTTCGGACAGTTCCGCGTAGGAAGGGGTTGCGCGGCGCTCGCTTCGGATCGCTTCACACAGCGTATCGAAATGGCGATCCACCTGTGCGATCACCGAAGCCGTATCCGCACCAAACGGCAACGAGCCGTCCCAATATCGTTCCAGGATGTCACGCACCTCATCGGCACTCTCTCCCACGAATGCGCTCACGCCGTACATAGCAAAGACCTCGCGGTTTTTGGTGCGCGGCTGAATGTAGTTGTAGCTGATGGCGGTTTTGCCGTACACCATCGCCGTGATCGCCCCATGGAAGCTGGCACCGATATACAACTCGCACCCCGCGAGTATCGCCGCCATCTCAAAGATGTTGAGTTTTTTATCGACCATCACGCACGGCGCACTGTAATTTCGAATAAATTCCCTGAGGATCGTGTCATCATCGTGCGTGTAGCCGAGCGGCAACAGCACCACAGACAGTCCCTTTTCGGAGAGGCGTTCCATCACACGGAGCAACGTCGCGTCCTCCGACGGCGGTTTTTGGCGGTTGAACTGCACGACTGCATACTTGCCGTCAAACGGCAACAGCGGCTGTCGCAAGACCGCCAGTTCCTCGGCATCGATCAACTTCGCCATCGCACACACCGAATCGGGGGCTACCGTCATCGGCGGTTCTGCCCCGCTTTCAAACACCTCTTTGGCAAATTCCCGCGAGGTGTGATCGCGGAAAGACAAATACTCCACAGCGCTCAGCGCGGCGGCGGTCACCGCCTTGACGGTATCGTCAAACGCATAAGGCACCTGCGGCAAATTGAACAACACCTTTACGCCGTGGCGCACGGCAAACGCGATGGGCGTGTACCACGAATCGACCATGGCGTAATCCGAAAACGCGTCGCTCTTCCCCTGCTTGACGGCGATGTCGTTATAATGGATGAGAGCACCGCCGCCGATGACCACCGCATCAAACGGGTGCTTTGCAAAGACGGCTTCCATCTCATCGATGCCGTAGACCACCGCACCGGGCGCTAAGGTGTTTTCGTCATGCGCGCCCGGAGAAAAGCGGAGCATCTCCACCTCCATACCGCGCTTTTGCATGGCTTTTTCAAAGATCACAGGAAACATCACGTCGCCGTAATTTTCCACGTTAAACGTTCCGCATATTGCGACCGTATACTTCATGACAACCTCCAAAGGGATCACTTATGATACAACCGCTTGGTTTCATACTGCGGTTCACAGCTGACGTTGATACCCAAGCGACGCAGAAGCATTTCGTCCTCTTCGCTGAGGATGACGGTGAAATGCGCGTCACTTCCGCGCAAATTGGAAAGCTGTTCTTTCGCTCTAAGCGCGACGGGGTCGTTCAAAGCGGAAATGGTCAGCGCCATCAACACCTCGTCGGTGTGGAGACGCGGATTTTTGTGCAACAAATATTGCGTCTTGAGATCGCAAATGGGTTCAAGCACTTCAGCGGCAATGAGATGCAAATGATCCTCGATCCCCGCCAGGGCTTTGAGGGCGTTGAGCAACAGCGCCGACGCCGCGCCGAGCGTATCCGAGGTGCGTCCCGTGACGATGCGACCGTCGGGAAGCACCATCGCACCTGCCGGTGCGCCGGTCGTCTCCGCCTTCAAAAGTGCCGTCGACACCGCCGGAAACAGTTCCGCCGATACGCCGGCCTGCTTCATCAGCAGTTCGAGTTTGTTGACCTCCACGTCATCCCCCATGCCGCGCAAGCGCTTAATGCACGCAGTATAGTAGCGACGCAGGATCTCCATACGCGATGCCTGACAGCACACCGCGTCGTCAAAGATGCAGTTGCCCGCCATGTTGACGCCCATGTCCGTCGGCGATTTGTAGGGCGAGGTGCCTTGGATGCGCTCAAAGATCGCATTGAGCACGGGGAAGATCTCCACGTCTCGATTGTAGTTAACGGACGTCTCGCCATACGCTTCCAGATGGAACGGGTCGATCATGTTGACGTCGTTCAAATCGGCGGTAGCCGCTTCGTAGGCAAGATTCACGGGGTGCTTGAGCGGCAGGTTCCAGATCGGGAACGTCTCAAACTTGGCATATCCTGCATGAATACCGCGCTTGTGATCGTGGTACAACTGCGACAGGCAGGTCGCCATCTTGCCGCTTCCCGGACCGGGTGCGGTGACCACCACGAGCGAGCGAGTCGTTTCGATATATTCGTTCTGTCCGAGTCCCTCATTGCTGACAATATGACTGACATCATGGGGATAGCCGGCAATCGGATAATGGCGATAACAACGGATCCCGAGCGCCCCCAAGCGCTTGAAGAATGCGTTGGCGGACGCCTGACCGGTGTAGCGTGTCAGTACCACGCTGCCGACATACAGCTCCATTTCGCGGAACGTGTCGATCAGACGAAGCACATCCTCGTCGTAGGTGATGCCGTAGTCGCCGCGGATCTTATTCGCTTCAATGTCGGCGGCGTTAATCGCAATAACGATCTCAACGTCGCTTTTCAGTTGTTGCAACATACGGATCTTGCTGTCCGGCTCGAAGCCCGGCAACACGCGCGACGCATGAAAATCGTCGAACAGCTTGCCGCCGAATTCCAGATACAGCTTGCCGCCGAACTGTGCGATGCGCTGACGGATCTGTTCGGATTGCATGGTCAAATAGCGTTGATTATCAAAACCGATGGTATGCATGGTTACCTATCCCCTTTTAAACAACCGTGTTTTTTATTCGCTTTCGAGCATCGACTTCAATCGTTCACGCGATTGCCGACGGAAATCGTCAAGGATCGCGTTGACCTCGTCATACGCGATATCGGACGAAAAGCTCTCGACATCCGCATCAAGCAGACGATCCTCCAGCCCGCATTTGGTGAGCAGATCGCTGATGCGCGAGCCGATCTTCTTCTCGGCGATGCGCGTGTAGAACGGTTTGTTGAACAGAATGGAAAAGAGCGTGCCGTGGAACGAGTCGGTCACCACATATTCCGCATCGCGGATGAGTCCGAGGATCTCGCCGGGACCCGCGCCGAGCCGCCACGAGCCGCACGCCGCCTTGCCCATCGGGAACGGTGCGAACACGATCTTGAGCCCTTTTTCCTTGGCGATCTTTTGCGAAAGCGCCACCACATCCTTGGACATGGCAAGCTCATACACAAACACGTACGGCTTTTTGACCTTCGGTGCAACGACCGCCTTTTCCCAGTCCGCTCGTTCGAGCAGGATGCACGGATCGGACACCACCGTCACCTCACGATCGAGTGCCGCGGTGAGTACGTCGGCGGCGGTTTGCTCGCGGACGGTCAGGGTTTGAAAACCACAAAGCCATTCGCGATATTGTTCTTGTACTTCGGGGGCAAGCTCGGCCAGACCGAGGCTCGCCGCATAGCTGTGACATTTGCTCTTGTCGTTCACGAAATCGAGCATATAGGTGCCATCCATGCCGGTCAGCTTATGGTTAAACACCTGATCGCTTCCTGTCAAAAAGCAGTCGTAGCGATCGTTCATCGCCGCAAGACCTTGACGCTTGACCTTCGGAGAGTAGGCGATTTGACGGCGAAAGCGCTTGGTTTTTCTGCCGCGAAGCGCATATACAAGATAGCCGACCACGCCGAACAAATAGGCACCGATCCCCTTGTTTTTCAGATGCGCCAAACCGTAGGGGCGACCGATGTAACGGCTGCGATAATCAATGGTCTCCGGCTCGGACCCGAGTTGTTTGACCGCTTGTTGTAAAGCATAGTTTTGCAGATTGGCACCGTAGTTATTCGTTTCTTGAAACGTCACGATTCCGACTTTCATTGCACGTCTCTCCTTTTGTCCTTTCGACGAATCACCCAAAACACGCTCAGCATCATCAAGCCGCACAGCACCGCTTCCGTCACAAGGTAGGACATCGAAGCGGCCATGATGGCATTTTCGGAACCCTGTTGCACGAGCGGAAACGCCACCGCCGTGATGAGCACCGCGGCAAGCGAATAGTTGATCAGCACGTGTTTTTGTGCACGCATCGACGCGAGCACGTTATACAGGAAATAGACCACTGCACCGAAGCCGCCACCGAGCATCAAGAGCATCAATTCGTTGCGGTAGGGGGCGATCTCGGCGTTGAACACCAAACCGAGCAGCTGCGTGCCGACAAAATACGTGCCGACAAGCACCGCCGCCGTGGCGCCGAAGATGAAGACGATCATCTTGACGACTAGCTTGGTGAATTTCTTCTTTTCCCCGGCATCCCACCACACAGCAAGGCTCGTGAGCAACGGCTTAAACAAAAATTCACTGAGCAGATTGATGGCAAACGCCGGCATAAAAATAGCGCTGTAGCTGGTTTGTAACGAGGGTTCTTGCAGTCCCTCGATGGCAAACTTCGGAACGTTGTAGATGTATAACGACAGGAAGTGTCCGATAAAGAGCGGCAGGCAAGGCCACGTGAGTCGCTTGAGCTCTTTCCCGTCCCAACCGAAACGGATCGGCTCAACGCGTTGCAATGCGGGATGATTGATCGCCACGCACAGCACAAGTGACGCGACCGCCGTCACCCAGCAGGTAAGCTCCAGATCCTTCGTGGCAAAGATCAGCGCCACAAACAGCACCATCGAGAACAGATTGCGCAGTGCAAGCAGCTTGCCCGCCACGTCGAGCTTGTTGTTGAGCTGAAGCTGACCGTGGTAGACATCTTCGACGGCATCCACCATTTTAAGCAGTCCGACCGACAAGATCACACCGGCGGAAGCGCCTTGGTACAAAAGCAACGCCGCCATGCCGAGCATCATCGCCGCACAGGTCACCACGCGCAACGTGAAATACCCCGCGACGGAGATCTCCTTGTTGACATCGGTCGCCTGATAGGAGCGTACACCGAATTTGCCGAGCGTCAAGAAAAGCTGTGCCGCCGCAAACGCAAACGCAAAGGCGTCGCTTCCCGTATTCTGTTTTCCGAGCGCCCACGTCACACAGGACAGCAGAATGATGGACGATGCGGCACTGAGCACACTGCCGACCGTATTCCACATAAAGCTTGAGGCGCTTACCATACCGTTTTGCTGTTTTGTCATGATTGCCTCACTGTTTCTTGTTGCGCACAAACACGAGTTTATAAAGCTTGCCTGCCAGCGTGTAAAGTCCGAGCTTGTTGATCACAGGCATCACCGCGTGGCGACATTTGGTTGTGAAAGGATAGTGACCGTAGCGGCGGATCACCTGCGCAAACGGCAGGGTGCCGTAGGCCGTCCAAAACGCCGCACGAGCTTTGGGCGCTTTGGTGGGATATTCAAGATGCGGTTGCCACACGTCCTCTTTGGTGCAGGTCTTGGAGCGAACCGTCACGGCGCATCGATCAAACCATTCTTGACCCTTGGCGGTGTTGATGAGCACCTGCGACGTACCGCGATCATCGTTCATCTCGGGAGCCGCTTTGTCGATATTCCAAAAATCGGCAAGCGACAGATCGGACACGCGCTCATACGACGTGTAGCGGCATTGATAGCATGACGGGCGCGTGATCACGGACGAGCAATACATCCGAAAATACGAGTTCTTTTCCTTGTATTGCTTTGACACGTTCTGTCCGCCCGCTTCGATAAACGGATAATACTTGTGCCAGCCGTTCTCTTTGCCTCGGAAGTTGAAAGCATCGAGCGAACCGTTTTGTGCGGCGAGAAACGCCGTATAATCCGACCACACGCGCGGACTGGACACACCGTGACACACGAAATCACAAGTGATGAGATTCTCGATTGCAACGCGCTTTGCTTTGAGGAAGCAGAGCAAACCGTCGATCTGACAGGGCGTTCCCGAGAACAGCACCAAGCGTCCGTCCTTCAGGTCGTTTGCCGCTTGGCACATCGCATCCCCGACGTCGCTTTGCACATACTTCGAACCGCGAAAACGCACGGCGTCTTCGGCGATCTCGGCGCGCGCATGACAAACACGGAACGCCTCATCAAACCGCACGCCGTAGATCACGCCGTTTTGTGCGAGCACCTGCTCGCACAACGCCGAAAACAGACCGCCCGACGAGCTGACGCTCACGACATCCGCATCGTTGTGCTGCGCGGCGGCATAGCCCTGCGCAAACGTCGAAGATTCGCGTTCTTTATCAATGGAGCACGCCGTGACACACAAGCCGCAATCGACACACAGCGTATCCTCCACCACGGGATAGACAAAGCCCTCACTGTCGGGTTGCATGGTGATCGCGTGCTTCGGGCACACGTTGGCACAAGCGCCGCATCCGCAACACGAGGCTTTCTCGGGAGCTACTCGTTTCATACGGTTTCCTCTTCCTTCTCTGCCGTTGTCCCCTCCCGGGACTTTTCCAGTTCGCGCACACGCGCCTCCAGCACCGCCAAGGACTGCGTGAGCTTGGTGACACGGTCGTTGAGCTTCGAGACGGTTGCGGTCAGGAACATCAGGATCATGAATATGCAGAAGAAAATGATCGCAAACAGGGCGTTTGCGGGGATGTCCACGCCGATCAAGCCGGAGAAGAAGACGAGCAATTGCGGAAACACAACCACCACCAGCATCAACACGCCCGCCATGATCCAAAAGAGCGTGTATTTCGTGGTGAGTTGTTTTTTCTTGAGAAGATAAACCAAGAGAAGAAAATAGATCGCCATGCCGATGAGCAACACGATTTGCAATTTCAGATCGATCATTTCTGCTTCACCCTCCTATGCGTAATGCGATACGCCACCAGGGCGATCGACACTTTGATCATGTAGTAAATGGATTTGAGCGAATGAATGGAGCTTTTACCGCCCTGACGTTCGCGCATTTGAACGGGCACTTCCATGATCGTTGCTCCCGCCAAGTTAGAGGCGACGATCGCTTCGGGCTCGGGATAATCCTGCGCATAATCCTCGGCAAAGAGCGCGATCGTTTGACGATCCACCGCACGCATACCGCTGGTGACATCGTGCACGCGTACGCCGCACAACATCTTGATCAAGCGGCTCAGGAAGACGATGCCGAAACGGCGCAGTGCCGACGATTGGAAGCCTTCCTTTTTGATGAAGCGCGAACCGATGGTCACATTGGCTTCTCCGCGTTCGATGGGTGCCATCAAGTCGTGGAGATATTCCGCCATGTGCTGACCGTCGCCGTCAAACTGGATGGCGATATCGTAGCCGTTTTCAAGCGCATATTGATAGCCCGTCTGCACACCGCCGCCGATGCCGAGGTTGATCGGCAGGTTGACGGTGTTGATGCCGGCGTTTTTCAAGATGGCTTTGGTGTTGTCGGTGGAGCAGTCGTTGATGACCACATAATCCACGTCGGGAGCATGCTGACGGATATCTTCAATGGTCGTCAGGATGCTGTCTTGCTCGTTATAAGCCGGAATAATGATCAGCGTTCTCATACCGGAAATTCTCCCTTCATCAACGGACGACCGTGTAATTCAAAATGTTGACGATCGTCATCACGTTGAGCGTGACCGCCGCAAAGGTCAGGTGGCGATCGATGTTGCGCTTGAGTTCAAACGTTTTGTTACCGCACAATGCCAACAGCAAAAGCGGGAAGATCGGCAGGAAATACCGCCCTTGCACACCTTGGATCAGGTTGCTGGTATTACTCGTCCAACCGACGGTCATGCTGAGCATCGTCAGCAGGATCACCACAGCGGCGATACCGAGCGTGAAGAGTCGATCACGCTTTTGCAGAGCGAGCGTCTTTTTCGACTCGGAGACGGTCGACAATACCAAGACGAGCAGGAAACCGATGATGATCCACATCGGGATCTCGAGGTTCAGACCGGAGAGCGTACTGCCGATGCCGCAGCGCAGCCACGTGTAGCCAAGCGCGTACAGCGAGTTCAGGAACAATCCGACCGCCTTGAACGGGTTGCGAAGCAGATCCGACAGCGTGTAGTTGTATTGCCCTTCATGGTTGAGCTTCGTCTCACCGCGACTGCCGATCTCCAACATCGACGGCAACTGGAACGCGAGAAGCACCACAGCGCACACAAGACCGATGATGCCGATGGCGATGAGCTTCTTCTTCATCGAACCGAATTGCTCCTTGCGGATAAAGAACAGCATCAAGAGGATCGGCGCGTACACGACCTTGCCGGGCACGAGAAGCGCACCGATGATGCCGATACGCACCAGATCCTTCAACTTAACGGGATCACGTTCGAACACAAAGTGTAAAATGTTGCCGATGAGCAGGAAGCTCATGCCGTTGACAAATGCATCGTACGACAGCGACGCCGCCTGATGCAGTGCCATCGGGAGCATGGCAATAAGACCCATCTGCAATTTAAAGCGCGGCAATTTCTTGAGCGCAAAATAAACACACGCCGTGTAAAACAGCAGATTGCACAGACGACCGAGCATATACTGCGTCACCATATTGCGACCGAACGCACGTCCGATCGCGACACCCGTTGCCTGTGGCAGATATTCCACAAAATACGAAAGCTTGCGCGGCAAGGGAATGGTGATGGTCTCGCCCGTACTTCCCGAACCTTCACCGAATTCGGAGAAGACACGCAGATATCCTTCCGCCGTGTTTTGGTGTCCCGGGAGTGCGGTAACATCAAAGTCCGCCGCATCGCCCTTATCCAGCGAATCGAAACGGAACAGCAGATAATTGGACAACTCATAGGACGTGTGGTAATGATGCGGTTCATCGGGCACCGAGCGCGGCGTGATCGCGACCATAAAGAACACACCGAGCACGAACACAAGCACCGTCAAAAGCACCTCGATGCGCCATTTGGAGTAGATCATCAGCCACGCCGTCATCACGAGCAGCACGATCAATCCCGCAAGCAACACCGTATACAACGTGTTCACACTGTTGCAAGCAGCATCCTCGAAGGACAGGTAGTACGCTAGCGCATGTCCCTCAAGATCGCGTTCACCGAAGGTGCAACGCCCCTGCTCATCCGAGCGCACGCCGACCTGCAGACTCAAAGGGCTGTCCCCCTCCGCCTGCACCTGCACGGTTATGTAACACGGCGAGGACGCGCTGAACGCCAGCGGCTTTGACAGGGCAAACGCGTGCGTGCCGCCGAGGGTATCGAGCTTTCTCTCCCACGACTGCACGAGCGTATCGTTTTGATACAGCGACAACACAAAGTCGCCCTTCACGGATTTGTCGTTGTTGACCAGCATCAAGTTGAGCTCACTGACCGTCATATCGCTGACCGCCATATCGGAGCCCACCAGATCCTGCCGCACGACCACGCCGTTTACCAGCGGTTCGGTGTTGGTCACCGTCGGGATGGGTTGCGTACGTTCGCACTGCGGCATCACCATCAGCAAAAACACAAACAACGCCACTGCCGCCGCACACACGATCGTAAACGTGCGGTGTTTTTTGTTTTGGAACCACAATTTTACGGCCGAAACGATCTTTTTCATACCTTCGCCTCTCTCCTCGAATACTCGATTCGATCCATACGCGCAACGCGCGCGCGCAGAAAATGCCTATATTTATATTATTTTATCATACTCTTATACAAATTTCAACCATTATCGCACGGATCCACCACGAAAAAGCACCCGTTCGGGGTTTATCCCGAACGGGTGCTGAGAACATCGATATCAAAGAATGCTTGCTTGCAAAATCTCACGCGCATCGGAGCTGGAAGCCTCGCCGTTTCCGTCCGCATCCGCCGCCGCTTGCTCGGCAGGAGTGAACGTTTTTTGTCCGAGCACGCCCTCCAATACACGGCGCACATCCGACGTGTTGGCATAGCCGTCGCCCGTCACATCGCCGCGGATGACCGCTGTGAACGACTGCACACGTCCGTTCACCGTCGCGACCACATGATAGCCGGTGCCAACAAATTTGAACGCGCCGCCGCCCGGTGCCGTCACCGTCACGTCAGACGCACCGAGCTTTGCCTTCAGCCACGCCGCATACGCCTCGCCGCTTTGTCCGCTCGGGGCGATTCGATCTGCCGACAGCAACGATTCGCTGATCGTCACGTCAAACGTCACCTCAAACAGGCGATACCACGGCAGGCGGAACCGCGAGAGCGAAATGGTGTCCACGTCCGCCGTTTTGACGGTCGAACCGAGCTTCGTATAATAATCGCCCGACATCAAGACGTTGAGCACCTGCCCCGCGCAACCGCTGTAGGCGTTCGGGTCACCGCCCCACATCATGCACCACTCGAGCTCGTTGTTGACGTAACGCTCGCCGCCGCACAGCTCCCAATCGAGCTTATAGTCTTGGTCGTGAGCGATCATTTGCGCATAGAAGTTGCTGTCGTTCCAACCCGCTTTGTACTTCAGCCAATATTTGAACTGCCACTCGAAATCCGCTTCCTTGTTACGCGCGTTGTAAGTGATGTCTTTGATGAACGAATAGGTCATCGACTGTTGGAACGCCACATCCGCCGCGGCGTTGTCCCCGTCGGTCGCAACGAGATACGCATAGCGCGAAACGCCCGTACCCATCGCGATGCCGATGGAATTGCCGACGGTGTTCCAGTTGCTGTAGCCGAGGAGTTTGGAGATCTCCACTTCGCTGAGCAACGTCTCTTGCAGATTCGGGAGTCCCTTCACCCACGAGAAATAGAAGTTTTCCATATTCGACGCGTCCACGACGATGGTCGGAACGTCCGAAGCAATGTTCGCCTTGGCACGGTCCGCCAAAGCGCGGATGCTTTGCTCATACGCGGCACTCGCGCCGTTGTTGCGCACGTCGTGGTTCTCGGCGATACGCGTGAGCACCAGCACCTCCATGTCCGCCGTTGCCGACGTATTCTCTCGCTCATCGGCGTAGGTCGCCTGCAAGCTCGCCACGTGCGTACGCATATTTTCGCGCAGAGTGCCGACATCGAAGCCGTCCGCCGCCGCATCCGCCATATCGCCGAAATAGCGCACGCGGATGGTCGGTCTCACACCGTAGTGATCGCACACGCAACGCGCCAAGGCCATCAGGCCGCTCGAATCGGTGTCGGGGGACAGATAGATCTCGTAGTCGTTCAGCAACGCGCGAATGAACGCGAGCTCATTGTTCTGGATGGTGACCTTGGGGCTCGCGTCGTCAATGCCGAAAATGAGCGTCGTCGTTTCGGTATTTTTCATGTACATACGAAGCCAGTGGAGCAGGTCGAGCTTGCGGCGACGTGCATTGTGATACCGTTGCATCATATCCGCCGTCAGCACGTCACTGTACCCGATCGTACTCCCGTCGGGCGCGACGTTATAGTTGGCGTACACGGTGTCGATGTAGCCGACCGCACCGTCCCAGTCCGCCACATCGGCGACACTCACGGGAAACAGTTTGCGGTCTTTTTCGGCATACGCGCGAAACGCATTGTACTCGGGAAGTTCAAGGCCTTTGTAGCCGCCGGTCGACGCCAAACGCATGACGGTATCGATCAGGCAGACACGGTTTTCGTATTCACCGTTTGCCTTTTTCTTATCGGTGATCGCCGCCAAACGACCGAGAAGCGCGCACTCCTCCGCATTCGCGCCGCCCGAGGTGTTATCGGGGTCACGCGATCCGACCAAGCCGCCCGACAGCAACTGGTCGAGGTGGATGATGTACAGATCGCATCCGTTTGCTTCCATCGTCTCGAGCCAGGTCATGATGCCCTGTCCGTCGCCGTGCCCGGTACCGTTGGGATTGGTTCCTTGTCCGTCGAGCAACGTGCGATAAAGCACCTCATCGGGCATTTGCACGTCAAAGCCCGCGGCGGCCGCCGCGTACTTCACGCGGTCCACGCCGACAGGGCGATTGTCGATCGGCACATACGCCAAATACGGCAACGGCTCCTCCGCCGCGACCGTCGTTACCGTCGCAAACGGCAACGCCGTCCACAGCAACAGCAACGAAAGCAGAAGTGCCGTTCCTCTCTTACCCACACGAATCATGGTTGTTTCCTCCCTTGTGACGAGGTTCTCGTTTCTTTCAGTATACCACCGTTTTTCGCAGATGGCAACCACAAAAAACACCTTTGGGCAAGCCCAAAGGTGTTTTTAAAAGCGCTTATTGCAGGGTCAGCTGGAGCATGCGGCGCGCATCCGTGCTGGACACACGACCGTTTTCGTCGACATCCGCCGCCATCGTCTGCACATCCGAGAACGTGACGACACCGAGCGTCTTTTGCATCGCCTGACGCACATCGGTGGTGTTGAGATAGGCGTCGCAGTTGACGTCGCCCGTGACGATCACTTGATACGTTTTGGTGGTGCCGTTGATGGTCAGAGTCGTGGGATATCCCGTTGCCACCTTTTGCTCATTGGAAAGCACGAAACCGTCCGCATCTCTCACCGCAACCGTCGAAGCGAAATACTGCGCCTTGACTTTTTGCGAGAACTGCATCATCGTCTGATCGGCGGGCACTTTGTACACATAGCTGTCGTTCTTGGTATAGTACACGTTACCGGCCACACGGGGCTCGACATCGAAGTAGATCTCAAACATGCGATCCCACGGGAAGCGGAAGCCGCTGAGCTTCACATCTTCAATTTCCACCGCGGTCGACGGGCTGAGGTCGGTGTAGATCTTCGAGGATTTGAGCAAATCGACGATCTGGTCGGCATTGCCGTTGAATTTTTTATAATCTGTCGTATCGTAGGCACCGGCATTGCCGCGCATAAACGCTTCAAGGACGGTGTTGATATAATTGCGTCCCGCGGTGACCTTGCCGTCGGTCGCTCCGTCGTAGGCATCGATGTTGCCGTAGTGATTGTTCGTTTTCCAACCGGCTGTCTTATCGAGCCAGTAGTTAAAGCCGTTGTCCGCGCCGGGCACCCACGAGTTCAGCTTGTTACGCGCGTTGTAGGAAATATCCTTTACGAACGCATAAGCCAAGCTCTTCAAATGCCAGTCGTGCGACACCTTCGTAATGTTCGCGTCGTATTCGAGATACGTATAGCGCGAAACGCCCATGCCCAGCGCAATACCGATCGAGTTACCGACGGTGTTCCAGTTACTGTAACCCATCAGCTTGCCGATCTCCACGTTTTCGAGCAGTTCATCCTGCAGGTTGGTGTAGCCGTCGCCCCATGCGTTACCGTACACCTCCGACACCTCGATGACGATCGTCGGCACGTTAGAGTTCACGTTGGATTTTGCTTTAGCGACCAGGTTGTTGATTGCTGTGGTGTAGGACGCATCTTTGTAGGAACTGTCGGGTTGCGTCAGGATGAGCACTTCGATCTCACCGCCCGAAGATACCGACGTCGCGTTGAGGCATTCGATGTGCTTGTCCACGTTCTGGCGAAGCGTGTCGTTGCCGTAATCGTCGGTCGCATCGGCTTTGTTTCCGTAGTAGCGCACACGCACCTTCGGAGAGATGCCGTTCATATCGTTGATGCAACGCGCCACCGCCATCAGACCGATGGAGTCGGTATCGGACATACGGGTGTAGTCAAGGCCGAGAGCCGCCGCACGCTTGTCGAGGAACATCAGCTCGTTCCACTGAATATTCTTGTTCGGCGACGAATCGTCGACACCGACGAGGTAAGTCGTGCCCTTCGGGACGTACTGCATCACCAAATTCATCAGCGTCAGCTTACGCTTGCGGAACGCGAGATACTCGTTCACGTTTGCCGAGGTCAGCGCCGAAGTGTCGTACGCGATGGTACTGCCGTTCGGATCTTTTCTGTAGTTGCTGTGGATCTGGTCGATCAGACCGACCGAGGTGTTGTAATCGGTGGTGCTGAACGGAGAGGTGCTCATGACATAGCGATCCTTCGCGCCCCACTCACGCAGAGCATTGTACTGCGCCGATTCATAACCCTTGTAGCTTCCGGTCGACGCCAGACGCATGACGATATCGATGAAATACACCTTGTTTTCGGAATCGTTCGCCAGCGCGATCAGACGATCGATGATATCCAGTTCCTGCGACGTGATCGTCTGGGAGTCCGGATGACGCGAGCCGACCAAACCGCCCGACAACATCTGATCCAGATGGATGATGTAATAGTTGCAGCCGGCGGCTTCCTTTTCCTCCAGCCAATTCATGATGGCCGCACCGTCACCGTGTTGGGAGCCGTTGACACCCGTGCCGCCCTGTCCGTCCAGCTTGGTGGAGAACAAGCTTTCTTCGGGCACATGAATGTCAAAACCGGCGGCACCCGCCGCCATCTCGACGCGTTGGTACACGACGGGGCGGTTATCGAGCGGCACGTACGCGAGCATCGGCGCGGATGCTTCCGCCGCCGAGACCGCCGTCGATGCCATCATCGGGATCATGGTCGCCACCATGACCGCGCACAGCAAGAGCGACATCAAACGACGCATTGTGTGTTTCATAAACCGTTCCTCCTTTGGTCCTTCGGGGAAGTGAGCATAATAATATAAAATAAGCATACCACACTCTTTTAAAAATTACAACCGAAAATTCGCAATTGCTTGACATTGCGCGAAAACATGGTATAATAATCGCACATGTGAGAAGCTGTGACAAGGTCAAGTACCCCTGCATACGCCGTACAGAAAGCAGCCGGTCGATGAGAGGCGCACGAAACGATGCTTGGCGAATACCCCTTTGAGCTTTGCCCCGAACCGCCTTTCGGCGCAGTAGACGGCAACGGTTCGCGCTCGTTATCGCGCGGGAAAGGTCGCTTGAGTTGCAAGCGACGAACAAAGGTGGTACCACGGGATTTGACTCTCGTCCTTTTTTGAAGGGCGGGAGTTTTTTATTTGCCATTCACTTCCGAAGGAGGATATAATTTATGACAGTGTACGAAGAGCTGGTGGCCAGAGGCTTGATCGCCCAGGTCACCGACGAAGAAGAGATCAAAGAGATGGTCAACAACGGCAAGGCGACCTTCTACATCGGTTTTGACCCGACGGCGGACAGCCTGCACGTCGGTCACTTCATGGCGCTGTGCCTGATGAAGCGTCTGCAGATGGCAGGCAACCGTCCCATCGCCCTCATCGGCGGCGGCACCGCCATGATCGGCGACCCCTCGGGGCGCACTGATATGCGCCAGATGATGACCACCGAGACCATCGCCCACAACTGCGAGTGCTTCAAAAAGCAGATGAGCCGTTTCATCGACTTTTCCGACGGCAAGGCGCTGATGGTCAACAATGCCGATTGGCTGACGAAGCTCAACTACATCGAGCTTTTGCGCGACGTCGGTGCGCACTTCAGCGTCAACCGTATGTTGACGGCGGAGTGCTACAAGCAACGCCTTGAGCGCGGCTTGTCGTTCCTTGAATTCAACTACATGATCATGCAGAGCTACGACTTCCTCGCTTTGTACGAGAAGTACGGATGCAACATGCAGTTCGGCGGCGACGACCAATGGAGCAATATGCTCGGCGGCACGGAGCTCATCCGCCGCAAGCTCGGCAAAGACGCCTATGCGATGACCATCACCCTCCTGCTCAACTCCGAGGGTAAGAAGATGGGCAAAACGCAATCGGGTGCCGTGTGGCTCGATCCGAACAAGACCTCGCCCTTCGACTTCTATCAATACTGGCGCAACGTGGCGGATGCCGACGTGCTCAAATGTCTGCGTATGCTGACCTTCCTGCCGCTCGAGCAGATCAACGAGATGGACAGCTGGGAAGGCAGTCAGCTCAACACCGCCAAGGAGATCCTCGCTTTCGAACTGACGAAGCTCGTGCACGGCGAAGAGGAAGCGCAAAAGGCGCAAGAAGGTGCGCGCGCCCTCTTCGGTAGCGGTAACGCCGCCGATATGCCCACCGTCACCCTTGCCGAGAGCGATCTCGTGGACGGTACGTGCGACATTCTGACCTTGCTGGTCGCGTCGGGTCTCGTGCCGTCGAAGTCCGAGGCGCGCCGCGCTGTGGAGCAAGGCGGCGTCAGCGTCGACGGCGAAAAAGTTGCCGATATCAAAGCGACGTTCCCCTTGACCGCCGACGGTCTGGTGCTTCGCCGCGGCAAGAAAAAGTTCTGCAAAGTCTGCCCCTAAGCGAATAGTCAACACACGGTCACCACCCGAAGTTTCTATCGGGTGGTGACTATGTATTTACAGATATGTTTTCCGCGGATATATCGAGCGTACACGTTTTGCAACACGAAGATCTCCTTCATCTCCATAAAGCCAACGCCGCTTTGTGGGAAGTGCACAAAAACAAGCGATTATTTTAAGAAAATCTATTGACTTAAACTGTTTTATATGATATCATGCAGTTGAGATATAATACATATATCTTAATTATACACACGGTGACCTAAGGAGGTTGAGTCTACATGAAGAAACTTTTATCCGTTTTTCTAGCTATTACCCTTCTCTGCGTAGCGCCATTTTCTGTGTATGCATTCAATTTACCTGAAACAACACTCAACACATCATCCTATGCAACCCTCGAAGAAAACTCGTTATTCTCTCCTGAATTCGTCTCACGACAATTATCAAAAAGGTCATTAACACCGAAAGTTGAAGCGCAATTAGATTCTCGAGAATCGTTGCCAACATCTGTAGACAACAGCACGTCGTTATGTTTTCCTGTCATTGGAAGCCAAGGCGACTATGGTTCATGTGGAGCGTGGGCTTCGGTTTATTATGCCTACACTTATGAGGTGAATCGTTTGCACAACACGCCGGCACGAGAATTAAACAGTGCCGGGCAGTACGTGAACATCGAGGAAAATGTTTATTCACCTACATGGGTATACGATGTCATGACCGGGGCGCATGGCGCTGAATCCGCTAATATTGATTGGTGCTTTGAATTTTCTCAATTTCATGGACAGTTAAGTTTAGCAGATCTCCCATATTACGGTTCTGGAGTCACATATCCCAATTTGCCGACCGATACTGAGAAAATTGTAGGTGCTTTATCAACAAGAATTAGCTCGTGGGAAGATGAAGTAATTACAATTGACACACAAATTGACGGATTAATTACATCTCCCGGAGACACACAATTAGACGCTATGAAATCAGCTTTGGCAGATGGACATGTGTTAGTGGTCGCTGCATCATGGGCATTTGAAACCAAAACGGCGAACAACGGAGAAGAAATAGCGTATCGCTTTCACCGTGAGCCCGGCAAAGCACACGCCGTCACCGTCGTTGGGTACAGCGATGTTGTTGGATGCGATATAAACGGTGATGGTCAGATTACCATGAGTGAGCGAGGCGCATTTAAGATTGCCAATTCGCACGGTTTAGTCAATAACAAAGGATTTTTATGGGTATCTTACGATGCTTTGAATCATATCACCTCGGTTTCTAGTGCCGACGATTCGTCTGTGGGTTGGGATCAATCGGATACCACGACACGCGCAGCGGCGTTCGGATTGAATTTTGATATCAATTGGATGCTCAAAATGAACGTTGCAGATTACGATGTTCAATATGCATGTGTTATTGATTCAGATATTCGGATCACTGACCATTTGAATATCTACTTAAAACGATCAAAAGATGACGGTTCTGATGCAACCGATGAAGTGCATTATCACAGTGGTGCAAACTATATGGATGTAGGTGACTTTTCGTGCATATTAGCATATGATTACGAAGCACTTGCTAATCCAATAGAAGCCTATCTATCCGGATACACTTGGCACATGCGTTCTTCTCATCCAGAATCAATAACTATAAACTCATGTACTATGTACGACAATGCAGGGCAACTTATCAAACCATTTTCGTATGTACAGGCTACAGACACATGGCAATGCGACTTAGACTTGATACTCGGCGATGTAGATTATGACGGTTCATTGACCATTACCGATTTCACGCTTCTGTATTCCCATGCCGGCGGCCAAGCCACTCTACCATCCAATTTGCAGCTCATATTGGCTGATATGAATTCTGATGGTGCAATCAATACGCAGGATGCCTTGTTGCTGTATGCTGTAATCTCTAATAACTTGGCAGCAGATTCTCCACAACTTTTAGAATTACAACAAGTAGCCGAAGAACTTCTTATTCAGGTAAGCGGCGCTGAAAGGGATTGATTTTTATGAAGAAATATGTGTGCTTGGCCATATCGTTTATCGCAACGCTGACGTTATGCTGTATCCCACTGTTGGGTTCAGCGGCATCCTCGGTGCAATCCACCGAAAACCCGATATATCATTACCGCATGCAGGATGATACCACCGTTTGCCTTACCTACGCCGATGACAGTCAATTCGACGGCTTGTGGGTCGTTCCCGAAACGCTGGACGGATATACGGTTTCCGATGTCACCTACATCCCCTATTCCGTCGATTCTGTGGTGCTTCCCTCCGGAGTAAAAGAACTTCACGGCTATGTGTATTGGGCAAGCCGCGTGCTTCGCGAGCTGCATTTGCCCGAAGGGTTGGAGCGAATCGAATGGTATGTTGCGAACCTCCAAGACAGCGTCGTCATTCCGTCGAGCGTGACCTATATTTCCGAAAAAGCGTTTGGTTGGACCTCTGCACCGACGCCGTCCGGGCAAACTACCGTTGTCGGCCCCGCTTTGGTTCCGGTGGAAAATTTCACGGTATACTCCTTCGGTAACGATGTTGCCAAGGCATACGCCGAGGCAGACGGTCACCTCTATGTGGATCTGAATGCATTTGACCGCGGCGATCTCGATGCAAACGGCACGATCAACATGATGGATGCACTTACGCTGTATGCGATGTCGTCGGGAGAAGATTACGGCTCTCCTCTCGAACGTGCCATGGCGGATTGCACCGGCGACGGAGAGATCGGCATGATGGATACACTGAAAATCTATTATATCGCAGCAGGATAATATACGATACAACGATTGAGGGCGGTCACCGCGGTGACCGCCCTCTTGTTTTTATTTATACGCCCCATTTGCGTTTGAGCCGTTTGCGCACGACCGCAAAGCAGGTCGTGTGGGCAACGAGCGTCAACCCCCAGCTGATGGGATAGGTGATATACAGCATCTCCACCGAGTGGAACATCGGCATTTGAAACAGCGTGAAGATCCAAACAAGGCGCAACGCACACACACCGATGAGCGAAACGATCATCGGCATGACAGAGTACCCGAGTCCGCGCAGAGAGCCGACCATGACGTCCATCATACCTGCCAGCACAAACGACACCGCCATGATGCGCAGGCGATCCATACCCGCGGCAATGACGTCGGGCTCGCTGTTGTAGAGCGAGAGCAAGAACGGACCGCACGTGAACAGGATCACACCGATTATCGCGTTCACGCCGATGACGCACCCTTGCGCCGTTCCCACGATGCGGTTGATGCGTTCATGGCGTCCGGCACCGAGGTTTTGACCGATGAACGAGACCGCCGCCTGACTGAACGCACTCATACTGACGAACACGAAGCTTTCGAGGTTTTGCGCCGCCGTGTTGCCCGCCATCACGAGCGGTCCGAAGCCGTTGACCGACGACTGGATGACGACGTTCGCGATGGAAAACAAACTGCTTTGCAGTCCTGCAGGAAGTCCGATGCGCAAGATTTTGAGAAGCTTGTCCTTATGGATCTTGATTTCGCGAAGACAGAGCTTCAGCGGTCCTTTTTCCACAAGGAGACACACAACGACCGCGATGGAGGAGGCCCACTGCGAGATGGCGGTCGCCAGGCCGACACCGAACACACCCCATTGGAAACAGATGACGAACAGCAGGTTGAAGCTCACGTTGAGCGCGCCCGCACACGACAGAATGATGAGCGGACGGATCGTATCACCCGAGGCGAGCAAAATGGTGGAGGTGAAGTTGTAGAGCATCGTGGCCGCCATACCGGCAAAATAGGTGCGCAGGTAGAGCACCGACAGATCGATGACCTCAGCAGGGGTGCCCATCATCTCCAGGATCGGACGCGCCAGCACCATGCCGAGCACGGTCAAAAACACGCCGCTCAAAGCGCCGATCGCGACCGAAGTATGGATCGTTTGGCGAAACTCCCGTTCCTGCCCTGCGCCGAAATAGCGCGCGGCAAGCACGTTGACACCGACCGACAGACCGATGAACAAATTGGTCAGCAGGGCGATGAGCGCCGTGGTCGAGCCGACCGCCGCAAGCGAATTGGTGCCGGCAAACTGACCGACAACGATCACGTCCGCCGCGTTGAACAGCAGTTGCAACACGCCCGACAGCATCAGCGGAAGCGCAAAGCGTAACATCTTTTTAAAGATGGAGCCGGTGCACATATCCAGAGTCAAAGACGACCGTTTCATTAGGGTTCCCTTCTTTTACAAAAATTGGGCAAGCAACGCCTTGCATCCCGTTTCAATGTCGCGGTAGGCGGTCTCAAAATCGCCGCTGTACCACGGATCCGCGACGTTGCCGTCGCGCCCTGCAAAGCTCATCAGCTTTTTGAGCTTGCCGTCGGGATCGCCTCCGAGCAGGCGAAGCGCGTTGCGCACGTTGTTGTCGTCCATGCACACCAGCAGATCGTAGGCGGCGTAGTCGCTCTTTTTGAGTTGTACCGCACGCTTACCGTCGCAGGAGATACCGTGGCGCTGAAGCTCCCGCTTGGCCGGCGGATACACGGGATTACCGATGCCGCCGATGATCTCTTCGGTGCTCGTCGCACACGACGCGACCGAAAACCGATCGGCGACCCCCGCCTTGCGGATCAAATCAACGAATATACACTCCGCCATCGGCGAACGGCAAATGTTGCCGTGGCAGATGAATAAGATTTTTGTCATGTAAAGCCCTCGCTTTCGTATGGGGATAGTATAGCACGAAGGCTCCGGCATTGCAAATGCAAAAACGCTTAAGTTTCGCTTATCGTATAGACATTCCTTATCATCGGTGATACAATAAAGGCAAAAACGATATAAGGGAGTGTTGTTTATGAAATTGCTGCGCATATTGCTTGCCTTGGCCTTGCTTTGCACGATGATTCCGTTTGCCGCCGTCACAGCGGCATCGCCGACGATGTCAATCAGCAAAACGGTATACGACCCGTCGCAAACGATCACGGTCTCGTACAGCGGTACGAATACCAACGACTGGATCGGTATTTATCCATACGGTGTATATCCCGGCGGTTACGACCCCATCGTGCGGGAGTATGCGGTAGGTAGCGGCACGGTAACGTTCATGGTTTCGTCGCTTAGCGGTGCGGGCGATTATCGTCTTTTTCTTTGCGACAACAACGGCTACAAGGTGCTTGACTCGATCGCCTTCACGGTGCGTGACGGTGAATCGACCGATTACGGTGTCATATCCGCCACCGTTCAAGCATCCATCAAAAACGGTCGTTCGGACATCGACGTGACGGTGACCCCTTCCTCATCTGCCTCCCTGACCTATCGCTTTTATTGGGCAAACAACGGTGTGCGACTGACGGATTATCTGCCCATCAAAGAACTGACGCACAGCGGAAGTGAGACCTTTACGGTGTCGCTCAACGATTGTTTGTTTATGCCTGACAGCGCAAACAGCATTGAAGTCGCCGTCGTCAACGGCACGTCGAGTTCCTATTTCGTCGCCGCTCCCGACAAACTGAAGGTGCCGTCCTCGAAGCTGCTCTTTGAATTCCAAGTGCTGTCGGATCTGCATATTTCCCTCGAGCATAAAGCACATATCCCCAACTTCAAAGCGGCGATGCAGGATATTCTCAAAAACTCCCCGAACAGCAACGGTATCGTCTTTGTGGGCGACAGTGTCGACAAAGGCACACAAGAGCATTATGAGCTGCTTTTGAAAACGATTGCAGAAACGGGTGCGAAGATGCCGATGTATTTCGGACTCGGCAACCACGAGCTGGTTTACGGCGGCACGTACGAAGAAGTCGTGGCGCGTTTTCTGGAAAACCTCAAGATGCCCGGTCAATACTATACGTTCGATATCGGCGGCTCCCGTTTCATTATGATGAGCCCCGAAGAGCAATCGACTCTCGGTGCGGTCAGCGAAGCACAGCTGAATTGGTTGGAGTCGCAAATGGCATTGACTGACCCCGATATGCCCGTGTTTGTCTTTTTGCACCAACAGCTCAAAGACACGGTATCGGGCAGTGTGTCTTCGCTCGGTCAAACGGGCGGCGGTGTGCCGAATCAGGCCGCTCGCATCCGCTCGATCCTGAAAAATTATCCCAATGCGATCTACTTTTCGGGTCACACGCACCGAGCACTGGAAATGCTCCAGCCCTTCCTGTACGGCGAGGGTGTTGATGCGAGCTTTATGAACACGGCTTCGACGGCATATTTGCGTTCGGATGCCAAGGAAGATCTCAAAGGCTCGCAAGGCTTGTTTGTGGAAGTATATGAAGATTATATACTCATCAAAGGACGAGAGTTTACACAGTCGAAGTGGAGTGCGGCAACACAGATTAAGATTCCACGCAAGGTGAACGCAGGCGAAGGCGAGCTGGTCTCCAACGTCGCTTCCGACTGGGCCTATGACAACACAGTCATGCAGGTAGCCACCACCGACTATGCCACGACGTTTTATAACACCGACGGCACGTGGCCGTATGCGGATTATATCTATGACGCACCGATCACCGTCGACCCCGATTGCACGACCTTGTACATCGATATGATGATGGACACGAATGCCTGCGCCAACATCTATTTGTATGCCGGCAGAAGCATAGCATCGCTTGCCGCATATATCCCGAAGATGTCGTACGATGCATCCAGCGGCGATTTGATCGGCAACGGTAAACGTGTTCGCACAACCGTCGATTTAAGCCAAATTGCGTTTGATCCCGCTTGCTACAACGAAGACGGCACACTGACGATCAAACGCACGCGCGTGTATGCGTCGGGCGAAGCATACGCAAAAACGACGATATATGATTTCTCGCTCGTCAATGCCTCATCCGACAAAACGGTATCGCTGATGAACAGTGACACGTTGACGGTCGACACCGCCGAAAAAACGGGTGGCTATACCTATGACAACGGTACGTTGACAGTGACATCGACAGACAGCGGCAAGTACAGCGTGAGCTTTGTGCTTGATGAAACGTATGACGTATCGTTCCTTAAAAACTGGGTGTTCGACGTCAACGCAACGGTGCCGTTTGACATCACGATCACGGCGTCCACTTCCAAAGACGATATCACCTTCGGTTTGGCACGTGATTTCTGGCCGTCCCTTTGCGAAGCAAAAGTGAACGGGTATTTGCCGTCGGGAACCTATCAAACCTCCGTTGATTTGTACAGCTGCTACACCTTCAACGATCTTGTTCCGAGCGGAAGCAAAAGTATGATCAAACGTGTGACGATCACCCTCAGCGAAGCCGGCAGCATTACGGTAAACGGGTTGCAGATTTCGTCGGGAAACACGGTGCAAACCCTCAAAGACGGTATGTACGCAACCGCTGTCACACCGCTTGTTCAAATCGGTGACGTCAACGGCGACAATACCGTCAGCACCATCGACGCACGCATAATCTTAAGCTACGTAG
>JAFQFZ010000048.1 GCA_017398425.1 Clostridia bacterium
ATTGGTTGTTGAACTGGATGGCGGCGGGCATTATACGGAGTCGCAACAAATCGCAGATAACGAGCGCAGTTATCAGCTTGAAAACATGGGTTTGACCGTTTTGCGTTTTTGCAACACTGACGTGGAATATCGTTTTCGAGACGTGTGCGAACAAATCGATGTGGTGGTAAAAAATTCTCTCCCTCAGTCGGCTTCGCCGACAGCTCCCTCATCAGAGGGAGCCAAGTGAGGTCGCCGCGAGTGCGAGGGGTTTTCACTATTCACTATTCACTTCATCGGGGGTGGGGGCTGCGGCTTCCGCCCCAATAGCCGTTTTTGCAAAACACACAAGGGAGATGCACATGGACAAGATTCTTTACAAAGCACTGACGACCGACACGACGATCGCCTCGGCGGTCGAGGCGATGCGCACCAAGGCGACGCCGCTGTTGTTGACGGGACTCGGTCACATTCACCGCGCCGCGCTCGTCGGCGTGATCGAGACGGCGCTTGGCAGTCCGCTGGTGCTGACGGGCGACGAAGCGGAAGCGTCGAAGCTGACCGAAGACCTGCAGGCGATGGGGGTCACGGCGGTGCTGTTTCCCTGCCGCGACATCACGTTCGGCGTGATGGCATCCTCGTCGCGTGAATACGAACAACAGCGGCTGTCTGTCCTCGGACGACTCGCAAGCGGTGAAAAGCTGTGCGTCGTGGCTTCGGCGGAGGCGGCGGCACAGCTCACCCTGCCGCCCGACACCTTGCTGATGAACACGCTCGACATCACCGTCGGGCGACCGCTCCCGACGGAGGATCTGGCAAGAGCGCTCGTCACCGCCGGTTACAAGCGGTGCGACCGCATCGAAAGCAACGGACAATTCGCCGTGCGCGGCGGCATTATCGACATTTTCCCCGCGGCGGAGCAAGCGCCCATCCGTTTGGAACTCTGGGGCGACACGGTGGACACGCTGTCCTATTTCGATCCCACCACCCAGCGCCGCACCGACGCGGTGGACGCGGTGAGCATCTCGCCGTCGGTGGAGATGCTGTGCGAGGACACGACCGCTTTGGCTGAGCGCATCGAAACGCTCGCCTCGTCGCTTCGCGGCAAGCAGGCGATCGCCAAGGAGGGACTCCTTGCCGACGCGGCGGCGCTCAAGGGCGGCGCGACGGTACCGCTTGAAAAATACGTGCCGCTTCTGTTTGAAGAAGCGACGCTCTTTGACTATATGCCCGACAGCCCCGTCGTCGTGTGCGAATGGAGTCGCGTGTGCGAACAGCTCGGCGCGGCGCTGTGGCGGCTTTCGGAGGAAACGAAATCGCTCTTCGAGCAGGGCAAGCTGTGCAAGACGCTCGAAAAGCGCCTGCTTGATGAAAACGACTGGCGCGGCGTGTTGGAAGACCGCCGTCTGCTGTTGACCGAAAACTTCACGCGCACCATCAAGGGCGTGACGCTCAAAACCTCGCTCCATGCGGAGTTGCGGCAGTTGCCGCCCTTCTCGGGGCCGACCGAACTTTTGAAGGACGATCTGCGCGATCTGATGCGCCGCCACGCGGCGGCGATCGTGCTGGGAGGTGCGGAGGAAAAGGCGGCCAAGGTGCTCGCCGACGATCTCGCCGCCGACGGGTTGCCGGCGCTCTTCGCCCCGCATCCCGATGCACCCGTCAAGGGGAAGATCCTCGTGACGACGGGCGGTCTGTCGTCGGGTTTTGATCTGCCGGCGGCGGGCGTGGCGGTGTTGACGCACGGTCGTGCCGCCTCGCGCAAGAAGCGCCGTCTGATGGCGAAGAAGGATCGCGGCGCGCCCATCGGCAGTCTCGAGGAACTCAAAAAAGGCGATTACGTCGTGCACGCCGCCCACGGCATCGGCATCTACCTCGGCATCCAACAGCTGGCGATGCAGGGGGTCGTCAAGGATTATATCAAGCTCGAATTTGCCAAAGGGGATATGCTCTACGTCCCAGTCACGCAACTGGATCTCGTGTCGAAATACATCGGCACGAAGGACGAGGTAACGGTCAAGCTTCACCGCCTCGGCGGTCAGGAGTGGGTCAAAGCCAAAACGCGCGTCAAGGCGGCGGTTAAGGACATCGCCAAGGAGCTCATCGCGCTCTATTCCAAGCGCATGGCAACGAAGGGTCATGCCTTCGGCGAGGACGACGAGTGGCAATACGACTTTGAGCGGCACTTCCCCTATGAGGAGACGGACGATCAGCTCCGCTGTGCGGAGGAGATCCGCCTCGATATGCAACGCGAAGTGCCGATGGACCGTCTGTTGTGCGGCGACGTCGGCTTCGGCAAGACGGAAATTGCGTTTCGCGCGGCGTTTCGGTGCATCGCGCAGGGCAAGCAATGCGTCCTGCTTGTGCCGACCACCATTCTGGCGTATCAGCATTACAACACCGCTCACGCACGGTTTGACGGCTTCCCCGTGACGGTGGAGATGCTCTCGCGCTTTCGCACTCCGAAGCAACAAGCCGACATTTTGAAGCGGCTGGAGCGCGGGGAGATCGACCTGCTCATCGGCACGCACCGCCTCTTATCGCAGGATGTGAAACTGCGCGACCTCGGTCTCTTCATCGTCGACGAGGAACAGCGCTTCGGCGTGTCGCAAAAAGAAAAAATCAAAGAAAAATTCCCGACGGTGGACGTGCTGACGCTGTCCGCCACCCCGATCCCGCGCACGCTCAACATGGCGATGAGCGGCATTCGCGATATGTCGGTGCTCGAGGAAGCGCCGCAGGATCGCCACCCCGTGCAGACGTTTGTGCTCGAGCACGACAACCGCATTTTGATGGACGCGATCGGGCGCGAACTGCGCCGCGGCGGTCAGGTGTACTACCTGCACAACCGCATCGACGACATCGAAAAAGTGGCGGTCGGGTTGCAGATGCGGCTCGGCGACGTGCGCATCGCCGTCGCGCACGGGCGCATGAGCGAGGAGCAGTTGTCCGACATTTGGCGGCAGGTGCTCGACCGCGAGATCGACGTTCTCGTTTGCACCACCATCATCGAAACGGGTGTCGATATCCCGAACGTCAACACCCTCATCATCGAAAACGCCGACCGTTACGGTCTGTCGCAGTTGCATCAGTTGCGCGGACGCGTCGGACGCAGCTCCCGCCGCGCGTTTGCGTATCTCACGTTCAAGCCGGGCAAGGTGCTTGACGAGGTCGCTTCAAAACGCCTCGACGCGATGCGCGAGTTCACGGAGTTCGGCGCAGGCTTTAAGATCGCGCTGCGCGACATGGAGATCCGCGGTGCGGGAAACCTGCTCGGCGCGCAACAGCACGGACACATGGAGGCGGTCGGCTACGACATGTATCTGCGTCTGCTCAGCGACGCGGTCAAGGCGGAAAAGGGCGAAGCGCCGACGGTGTCGGAGCAGGATTGCCTGATCGATCTGCCTGTCTCGGCGCACATCCCCGACCGCTATATCCCCGATCACGCGGGACGGCTTGAAGCGTATCGCCGCATCGCGGGCATCCGCAACCACGAGGACAGCCTCGATGTGTACGACGAGCTGATCGACCGTTACGGTGAGCCGCCCGAGGCGGTGCAAGGTCTTGTGGAAGTGGCGCTCCTTCGCAACATGGCGGTGACGGCGGGCATCGCGGAAGTGAAGCAACAGCAGGATGCGATTTTGCTGTATCCGCTCGTGCTCGATATGCAAAAGGCGATGGCGCTCTCTGCGGCACTCAAAGGGCGCATGATGATCAGCGCGGGCGCAAAGCCGTATTTTGCCGTCAAGATCCAAAAAGGGCTGACCGCCCTCGACACGCTTCGCGAGGTGCTCGAAGAAGCCGTGAAGGATCGGAAAGAGCCGTGATCATCCCATCCCATTCGCCGTCGCGCCGTGCGCGACGTGTCCGCCTGCGCGGACACGAATCCTCCCACCGCCTTGCGGCGGTCCCCCCTCCTTTGACAAGGAGGGTTATGCGGGCGGCAGACACCCCAGGGTGGCCTCTCTTGTCCCTTTGGGACAATTCACCTTCTTGCCGCCCCTACCGTAGGGCGGGGGTTTACTCCCGCCGTTTCGCGGTCGCGCATGGCGCGACCGTTCCCTCGTAGGAGTGCGGCGGCACCAAGGCGCCGCCCTACGTCAACCAATGAGATCGCGTAGGGGGAGGGCTTCCATGCCCTCCCGTGATGAGATACGCCTTGCGGCGATGATATGCACGCTCACGCGATGGATAAAAAATCCTCGTTCATGCGAACGAGGATTTTTTGGCTGCGGAACTAGGTGTCCTATCAAGGAGGAAGCAGAGTGCTCGTCTTTTGGTGTGTTTGAAAGGCGGCAGTCTCATCAACTCCAACGGGGCTAAAAACCGTCCTTCGACTCAGGCTTTGCCTTCGCATGCATAAGTTCGACTATCCAAATCAAAGATTTGGAGTCTCACTTAACCGGACGGTTTTCTTAACTACGTTTGCAACAATCGATTCTGTTTCGCCGCAACGTTTTGCGGCTCACACAATCGTGTTGCGGCACAGCCCTCCGCGCTCGCTGTATCCGCCCCCGGCGGCGCTCGCTGCTCGGTTCTTTCGAATCCTAGAAGCAGACAGAAAAAACGGCCATCGCGGATGCGATGACCGGGTTATGCCCTATCGAGCGCCATTCAAGGAGGTAGTGGCATCTCGTCTTTTGGTACAAGTAAAAACGGAAGATTGATCAACTCCAACGGGGCTAAAAACCGTCCACCGGACGGTTTTCTTAACGCCCCTTTCGAATCCTAGAAGCAGACAGAAAAAAGACCCCGACGCGCATGCGTCGAGGTCTTTTTTGGCTGCGGAACTAGGATTCGAACCCAGACAGACGGAGTCAGAGACCGTAGTGCTACCCTTACACAATTCCGCAATATGCGATTGGAACGGGTATTATTATACCGCATTCTGTGCGTTTGTCAAGAGAAAATCCGAAAATTTTTCGGGGTGGGTTCCTTTTTTTCGCTCTCTTGATTTTCCCGACGGGGTGGTGTATAATCAAAACGATTCTGTAGTTCAGACGGGAGGGATGCGGCATGAAAGCGAAAACCGATGCGGTGATGGCGAGCGTGGATCTGCGCGAGCCGTGGATCTGGTCGCTTTTGTGCGTGCTGTTCATCCCCGTTTTTCCCGAGTATATTATGCCGATCCTGGCGTTTTTCGCGTTGCTTTTTGCCAAAAAAGATGCCAAGCGCCGTTACCAGCGTTTGCGTGTCGGCAAGGCGGGCAAGGTGTTTTTGGCGTTCCTTTGCTACATGACGATACACACGTTTTGGAGCAGTGCCGCGGTGGACGGGCTGATGCCCCTTGCCTATTGGTACGCCGCGTTGCTCGTGTATCTGGCGGCGGTCACCATCCTCACGTCGCGTGAGCGGTTGGAGACGGCGCTCTTTCTGCTGTCGTTGGTGGTGGGGTTGCTCGGGTTGCTGTCGATCGTGCAATATGTCTGCGGAATGCTCGGCGTCGAATGGATGCCGGTGCAGGTGTGGGACACGGTGGATGAGGCGGTGTATCGCTTCCTCGGCATGGAAGTCAACCTGCACACGGTCGGGTTGCGTCCGGCGGCAACCTTCTCGAACCCCAACCTGTTCGCGCAGTTTTTGCTCATGGCGATGCCGTTCGCGGCGGCGTTCTCCTTCTCGGGACAACGCACGGCCGCCAAGGTCGTCGGGCGACTCGGCGTGGTGTGCGGCGTGGGCGGTCTGTGTCTGACGTTTTCGCGCGGCGCATTTTTGGCGATCGGCGCGATCGCGGTGGTGATGTGCATTGCAAACATTCGCCGTCTGGTGCCGATCTTGATGGTGTTGATGTCGGTCATCATGCTGTTGCCCGATTCCATCTACGCGCGCCTGTCCTCGATGGGCAACGCAGCGGATATCGCCATCATCGAGCGATTTGACGTGTGGGGCGTGACGATGGAGGCGTTTTTGCAACGCCCGGTCACGGGTCACGGCTTCGGCTATATGTGGTCGGCGCTGGTGCAAAACGGGTTCAGCGCACCGCACGCCCACAACCTGTTTTTGCATTTTCTGGCGGAGGCGGGACTGGTCGGTCTCGTGTTGTTGCTGTTCCTGATGTGGAAGCTGTTCCGCGCGGGCTTTGAGCTGATCATCCATGCGCCCAAAACGCGGATGTACGGTGCCGCCGTCATCGCATTCGTGGCGGGTGTGTGCGTGTGCGGTATGGTGGATTATCCGCTTGCGACCCCCAAGCCGCTCGCCATGTTCGTGACGGCACTTGCGGCGACCGATGCGATGAGCGTGTTTGAAATGAAGCATGCGTCGTCGACGGTGGGACGCGCGTTGCCCTTCGCGGATCGTCTCACACCGCGTCTGGAGGCGTGGGTCAAGCGCAAGACCGACCCCAAAGAGGGCAACGAAGAGCGAAAAGTGAAAAGTGAAGAATGAAGGAGTCGGCTTCGCCGACGAAATGAAAAACCCGAGGTGCGTTGCACCTCGGGTTTTGTTGTGTGGCGGTAATCGTGTAGGGAACGGCCTCAAGTGCCGTTCCGGGAAGGCTCTATGGAAAAATCGTAGGGGAGGGCTTCCACGCCCTCCCGTATTACCGATCAATGGGAGATATCGTAGGGCGGGGGCTCTGCTCCCGCCGTTTCGCGGTCGCGCATGGCGCGACCGTTCCCTCGTAGGAACACGGCGGCACCAAGGCACCGCCCTACGCAATCGGATACATGTTTCGTAGGGGAGGGCTTCCACGCCCTCCCGTATTACCGATCAATGGGAGATATCGTAGGGCGGGGGCTCTGCTCCCGCCG
>JAFQFZ010000049.1 GCA_017398425.1 Clostridia bacterium
ACCGCTGAGTATCAGTAACCTGATCTCCGCGATTTCGGGAACGGATCTGAAAAACATCACCATTGAGTTGACCAACACCGAATGGTGCTACTATGTGACCGCGGCGCTCGGTTCGGGCCTGCGTTCGGGCCTGTTCATCCTCGTCTTCCGTCAGTTCTTCATCGGCATGCCCAAGGAACTCGAAGACGCGGCGCGCGTGGACGGTTGCTCGGAAGTCCGCACCTTCGTGCAGGTCATGGTTCCCAACGCCGGCGCTCCGTTCCTGGTCGTCGCGCTGTTCTCCATCGTCTGGTACTGGAATGACTACTATTTCGCCCAGATGATGATGAGCGGTCGTTCGATGTTCTCGACCAAGATCTCGGTCGTCCGCCGTATGGTGGCCGGTTTCGGTGGTTCTCAGAGCAGCTCCAACGGTCTGAGCGAATCGGTCATCATCTTTGCAGCAGCTTTGCTGTTCATCATTCCGCCGCTGTTGCTGTACTTGTACCTGCAAAAATACTTTGTCCAAAGTATTGAGCGTACCGGTATAGTCGGCTAATAAAAACCCATCTACATTCAGAGGAGGCAGATACCCATGAAAATGATCAAAAAGGTTCTTGCAATCGCTCTCTGCGTGGCTGTTGTGGCGTGCTTCGGCATGAGCACCATGGCGGTTTCCGCGGAAGAAATCACCAGCGTTGACGGCATTCGCTGGTTCCCCATCCCCGAAGACAAGCAATTTGACGACGCTTGGGAAGTCGAGTGCGTGAAGGAAAACTGCGGTTGCCAACGCTACAACGACGATCCTGCCGAGACCGGTTATGAAAACTTCCTGGACACCGTGTACGGCGAGAACGGTTCCTTGACCATCACCCGTAACGGCAACGACCAGACCGAAGGCATCTACTGGCCGCGTATTCGTACCCTGTGGTTCGAGTCCGACGTCGAGATGAGCGTCGAGAAGGCGAACACCGTGTACTTCAACTTTGACGCGGCGGAAGGCACCTCCTGGAACATCATGCTCTCCTTCAACGGCCTCTCCATCAAGTTCTCCAAGACGATCGCGGACGCGGCCGGCAAGACCGGTACCGTTGCGAACTCGGACGGCGACGGCGTTGGCGGCCACTACGAAGGCAGCTTCAACCTGCAGGCGGCTCTCGAGGAGATCTCCAAGGAGTCCGGCACCGAGTCTTCCGTCAATGCGACGGCGCTGCTCAACATGAGCAAGACGTACATCCCGATGGTCTCCATCTTCTGCGTCGGCGAGGTCGGTGCGAGCCTGACCATGAACGAGCTGTACATCACCAGCGCTGAGGACACCGAGGGTGCGAACTGCACGTTCCTCGACATGGGCGTTCTGACCGGCATGGGCGAAGAGTACTACGAGCTCGAGGACGAACCCGCTGACGAGCCTGTTGACGAGCCTGTTGATGAGCCCGTTGACGAGCCCGTCGACGAGCCCGTTGACGAGCCTGTTGACGAGCCCGTTGAGGACGACAAGAAGGGCGAAGATAAGAAGGACGAAGGCAACAACGGCGGCGATAACACCGGTTTGATCATCGCGATCGTGGCTGTGGTTGTGGTTGCCGGTGCGGCGGCTGCGTTCATCATCATCAAGAAGAAGAAGGCAGCGTAATCATCGATTACACCCCACATAAGGACGTCAGATGACGTCTGACAACGGAATAAAAGGCGGGCGCCGCTGTGCCATGCGCGGCGGCGCCCCTTTTCTCTGTTCCCACGCGAATGAGCGACGCGATCGGTTACTTTTACAGATACGGTCAGACCCTCCTTGTCGGAGGCGATGACCTCCTTTTTTCAAAAGCGTCTTTTCATTCCCCCTTGAATTAAGAGGTGAGAGCGATGAACAAGCAAAGACAGATCACGCTTCCGATCACGCGTTACGACCGAGCTTACGATATCGTGGTCGTGGGCGGCGGCACGGCAGGCGTTATGGCGGCGATCGCCGCGGCGGAAAGCGGCAAGGACGTGCTGATCGCGGAACGCGGCTATTCGCTGGGTGGTTCCGCCACCGTCGCGCAGGTCACACCGTTCATGAGTGTGCGCATCGGCGATGCACGCAACTCCTACGTTTCGACGCGGATGCAGACCTTCCTCGAGGAACGCGGCTACACGGCTCCTGCTTGGAGCGGTCAGCCCAAGACCATGTTTTCTCCCGTGACCATGTCGGTGACGCTCGAGGAGATGGCGGTCGCGGCGGGCGTGGAGCTCTTGTACGGTGCGGCGTTTGTCAACACCGTCATCGAAGAAGGGCACATTCGCTCGGTGTTGTTGCAGACGCTCGACGGACTTTGTGAGGTCGAGACGGCGTTCGTCATCGACGGTACGGGCGATGCGCAGGTCGCGTTCGTCAGCGGCTGTCCCTACGAAGCGGGCGATCCCGAGGATCACGACTACAACCAGAATATGTCGCTCCGCTTTGCGGTGGGCGGCATTGACCTCTATGCGGTGAACACCTTCCTTGCGGAGTTGTTCGGCGAGGAGGATCCGAAGAACCCTCACGTTTACATGGCGATGGAGTGGAAAGCAGGCGACAACGAGTTGACCATGCTGTTCCACGATGCGGTCGAGAAGGGGATCTTGGAGCGCTCGGACGGCGTCTACTTTCAGGCGTTCTCCTCGGCGGCGTACGGCAACGACGTGATGTATTTCAACTGCCCCGAAGCGCCCAACTGTCGTCACACGACGGATATGTTTGAGGTGACGCAGGGCGTGGTGGATTGCCGCGCGGCGGCGGTGCGGTTGCATCGCTTCCTGCAGACGTACATCCGCGGTTTTGAAAACAGCACGATCATCTCGTTTGCACAGCTGCCCGGCGTGCGCGAGAGTCGCCGCATCGTCGGTGAATATTACCTGACGGTGGACGACTACAACGAATGCCGCAAGTTTAAAGACGGCATCGCGCAGAGTGCCTATCCGATCGACGTGCACGGCAAATCGCAACTCGTTCATCCGCGCGGATTTGAGCCGGGTGAATATTTTGAGATCCCCTACGGTGCGCTCGTTCCGAAGGGCATTGACAATCTCCTTGTGGCAGGACGTTGCATCTCGGCTTCGTTCTGGGCACAATCCGCCATTCGCATCCAACTGGTTTGTCATGCGCTTGGCGAAGCGGCGGGCATTGCCGCTTCCATGGCACTGGATCTGTCCTGTGCCGCGAATAAGGTGGACGGTGCGGCGGTGCGCGCGGAAATGATCGCGCGCGGCGGCACATTCCTGCCGAGCGTGTGATCGCGTCGGCACATACATCCGTAATTTTTACAAAAATGGAGGAAAACACCATGAAGAAGACAATGTGGCGTGCGCTTGCGCTGTTTGCGGCTCTCGTGATGGCACTGTGCTGCTTTGCGTCGTGCGGCGGCGAAAACACCGCGCCTGCCGACGATTCGCAAGGCCCGCAGGAAGTCGGCAGTGAAGAAGAGCTGACCGCCGTGCGCGAAGATCTCATCAAAAAGGCGGAGATCCAAGGTTTCTGCAAGAGCGACGAGATCGAAAAGATGGAGCTGTTTGAGAACGGCATCCGTACCACCAGCAGTGAATACGTGCAGGTGAAGGACAACAAGAAGGTCTACTACAAAGGCGACAAGAAGCGCGTCGTGAACTATCCCGACGGTTACATTCTCGATCTGCCGGCGGACTGGACTCCCGACTACTCGATGAGCACCCTGCGTGTTCGCTACGACACCGACGAGGTTTCGCTCATCGCCAGCCGTGAGGACGACGGCATCTCCTACCACGGCGGTCTGAACAACTACCTCGATGCGCTGTATCTCTATCTGAAGAACCCCGATTCGCAGAAGAACAACGGCATCAAGGTGCTCGAGGATATCCCGGCGTATGAGATCTGCGACGGCGATTGGTTCGTGCAGGTCTATCGCGTCCAGCTCACCGGTTGCGACGAGAAGACCAGGTCGTACTACACCTATGCCGACTACTACAACAAGAACATGACCTCCACCTACCACATGATGTTCAAGTGCGTGGACGATCGTGAGTTCACCGACATCATCAACTCCTTCAAGGGCATCTACGACAAGGGTTCGGCGGTCGACACCCGCACCTTCCCCGCGGAGAACAATCCGAACTGGGCGCAGGAGACCGTGGATCACTTTGAAGCGCTCAAGGCGCAGGAACATGTGGATTGGGGTCTGTTCGCGTACAGACTGCAGTCGACCGGCTGGAAAGTGACCATCCCGATGCTCGAGAAGAAGATGGACTATCAGTTCCCGATCATCTCCGAGTACATCCACTACAGCAATCCGTTCCCGACCGACTTCGCTGAGAAGTGCGTCGAAGACGGTCGCATGATGCAGATCACCTACCAGTACACCCTCAACAACAACATGGACCTCACCCACAAGAACCCGATCCTCGATATCTATCGCGGTACGGACGAGGCCATCGAGACGTTGACCGAGTTTGCCAAGGGCGCCGCCGATCACGGCCGTCCCTTCTACTTCCGTCTCAACAACGAGATGAACACCGACTGGACCAGCTACTGCGCGATGGCGAACCTGCTCGATCCCGACATCTTTGTCGACACCTGGGTCAAGCTGTACGACATCTTCACCGAGACCGGTGCGAACAAGTACGCGATCTGGATCTTCAACGGCTTTGACAACTCCTATCCGCCCTTCAACTGGTGCGACTATCGTTGCTACTTCCCCGATGCCCAGTACGTCGATATGCTCGGTCTGACCGGCTACAACTTCGTCACGCCCGATAACACCGACACGTGGGAGACCTTCGAAGTGAAGTACGACAAGATCGCGCAGGAGTACAACCAGTACTTCTCCGACTGGCAGTGGATCATCTCCGAGTTCGGTTGCGAAACCAGCACCAACCCCGAGCAGACCAAGGCCGGCTGGGTCAAAGAGATGTTCGAGACCCTGAGCAATCCCGAGAAGTATCCGCAGTTGAAGGTCGCGATCTGGTTCAACTGCTCGGACTACGACCAAAACGGTAACGTGACCAACGACCTCAACCTGGAAAAAGACCCCGATGTCATCGAGGCGTTCAAGGAAGGTCTGGAGCTGACGCAACCGTAAGTCGGTGACCGCATTGTAAGAGAAATACCCGCGGGCGGCACACTGCGATCGGTGTGCCGCCCGTTTTTTAACCGTGTGACAGAATAAGGAGGGATCCCGATGCGTAAGCGGTTTCACCGCGTGACCGCGGCGCTGCTCGCGGCGACGATGCTTCTTGGTATGACGGCGTGCGGCGGCGAAAGCGAACCGACACCGTCGACGGATGTGATGCTCGACAACGGCAACATCCTCACCGCTCCCGCTGAGCAAGGCACCGAAGAGGAGCTGACGGCGGTGCGCGACAAGCTGGTCAAAGCCCGTGAGACAAAGGGGCTCGGTACCGTGGAAAAATTGGAGCTGTATGAAAACGGCGTGCGCGTGAGCGGCGACGAATTTGTGCAGGTCAAGGACAACAAGAAGTTTTACTACGCCGGAGACGTCAAACGGTTGGTGAATTACCCCGATGGTTATATGCTCGATCTGCCTGCCGATTGGGAACCCGATTTTTCTCTGTCCACGGCGGTCAGCGTTTTTGAGACCGACGACGTGACGCTCGTGGTGAGCGACGAGAGCGATGCCATCGACGTGTACGGCACGGCAGAGGATGCGCTTGATGCGTTCTTTCAATACACCAACAATACCTCGCATCAAAACAAAAACCGCATCAAGGAGATCGAAGAGCAAACCGTCGCGTTTGACGAGGACACGACGCTCTTTTTGCTCAGGCTGCGGTTACTGCAGGTGCCCGACGATGTGAAAAGCTACTACACCTACGCGGTGTTTTACAGCGAGCGCAAGATCACCTATCTGATGTTTAAGTGCATCGATAACCGCCGTTTCGAAAGTGTGTATTCGACCTACCAAAGCATCTACGAAAAGGGCTACGGCACCGACCGCATCGCCTATCCCGAGGAAGCGTCGCCCTCGTGGAACGAGGAGACGCGCGCACTCTATGACCGCATTCAAAACACCGACAAGGTGATGTGGGGGCTGTACAACGGCAACATGGAATGGTCGCCGCTTGAGAGCAGTTATCCCTCGCTCGAAGCGAAGCTCGAGCACAAGTTCGACATCGTCACCAGCTACACCGACAGCGTGGATTATCAGTTCCCCGTCGACGCGGCACGCGCGGTGGACGAGGATGGGCGTTTTCTCCAGTTCACGTTCCACTTCGGCTACGGCAGCAGTCGCATCGGCGAGGCGGCACCGATCCTCGACGTGTATCGCGGACGATTCGACGAGGATTTCCGTCGACTCGCCAAACAGATCGTGGCGTTCGGTCGCCCGATGCTGTTCCGCGTCAACAACGAAATGAACTCCGATTGGACGTCGTGGGCGGCGGTCAATGCCCTCAACGACCCGGCGATCTTCTGCGAGACGTGGATCCGTTTGTACGACATCTTTGAAGAAGAGGGCGCGAACGAATTCCTCATCTGGGTGTGGAATCCGCAAGGTGCTATGACCGCACCCGTGGCGAACTGGAACGATCTGCGACTCTATATGCCGGGTGCGAAATACGTCGATATGCTGGGGCTCACCGCCTACAACTTCGGCGACGACGAGCAGTGGAGCAGTTTTGAAGAATTGTACGATATGCTCGAGACCTACTACGCGCCGCTGTTCGGCGACTGGGCGTGGATGATCTCGGAGTTCGGGTGTTCGGATTCATCGGAAAACCCCGACAACGAAGGACGGCGCGTGCAGTGGATCGAAGAGATGTTCGACTGCTTCGAACAAGGAAAATACCCGAATATCAAGGCGGCGGTGTGGTTCAATTCCAACGACTACGCAAACGGTGAGCTGATCCACGAGATCTCGCTCAGTCGCGATGCGGCGGCGTGTGAGGCGTTTGCCGACGGTCTCGACCGCACCCAGTGAGGAGGATACCCATGAAAGTACGTTTGCAAAAAGCGGTTGCCCTGCTGATGAGCATCACGCTGTTGTGCGGCGCGATGACCTCGTGCAGTCCGAGCGCACCGCACGGTTCGTCGCTCACCGACACGGCGCGTGACGAACACAACAAAGCGTCCGTGAGCGCTCCCATTCCGCTGTCTGGCTTTGAGGATATCACCGACGGGCAGGGAACCTGCACCTACCAAATGGTCGCGGAGTTTTCCGACACCTACACCGTCGTTTGCGACGATGCGACCATCCGTGTGACGACGGGCGGTGAGACGACCGAGGGAGAAGCGACGGTGAGGTGTGAGATCGAGGAAGGGGCGACGGTGCAGATCGCGGTGTCGGGCTTGCCCGCTTCGCAGAAGGTGCACGTCGACGTGATCCCGCAGGAGAACCGTCAGCGTCTGCCGTACAAAGCAAATTTCACCGTCGACCCGACGACGCTCGATACCGAGGGCACGAAAACCTCGCCCGCGCCGACCAAGATCGAATACCAAAAGCGTGAGGGCGGCACCTACGTCTACCTCAACAACCCCGAAAAGCTCCAGCCCGAAGACGTCGGGCAGGCGATCCTGCGCGATGAAGGTCTGTACGGCGACGTGCAGGTGACCTGGGAGCACAGCAACTACACCAATCAAGCGATCTACCTCGGCTATCAGCTGAAGAACGAGGGCACGAGTGACGTGTATGTGACGGTGCAAAACGTCGGCTATCAGATCCAGGGCGAGTGGCTCGGTCAGCAGTCGTGGTCGGATTATTACAATAGGAAATTCGAATTGCCCGGCGACTACTTCACTTCGTCGGGCGCGGTGGCGGAGAAGTACGTGGGTCAGGATTTCATCGACTACACGCCGCGCGTGTTCCAGCCCGTGACCTACCGCATTCCCGCCGGCGAATACATCTACGTCGTGGGCGGCACGTCGTCCGATGCGTTTAACCACGCCAACGTCGCTCAGACGGCCGATCAGCGCGTGTCACCGGGGCGTTGCACCAACGCCGTGGCGAAGATGTTCATCACGGGCGGCGATGTGACGGGCACGTTCTATTGCTACACCGACATAGCGCAGGTGCAAGCCGAACCCGAAGAGCAGGGCTACATCCTCATGCGCGACGGCACGCAATTCGGTCTGCAGTATAAGGGTGTCGATTATCACCAGGCGCTCATCGAGAGCAATCCCGTGTTCTACGTCAACGACGATACGGAACCGGGTTCGCTGTCGGTTGTCTACGACACCTACTACGACGACCGCGTCTACTACGGCGTGAAGAACAAGCCTTACGCGGCCTACAAGAGCGAGAAGGACGAGTATCGCGGACGGCGCTGGAAGACCAACATCAATCCGCAAAGCTCCACGGCGGTCGGCGTGGATATGTCGACGTTCGAGTGTCTGACCACGGACGGCAAGACGGTGACCATCGACACCGAGCATGCCGACGGCACGGGCGATCCCGCGAACATCGGCAACTGGATGATCGATTACCACGACAACATCACGCTTGTTAACCAGGGCGATCGTCCGCGCACCTTCACCATCAACAAGAATGCCAACGGTGCGCTGATGACCTACGTCGCCGACCGCGAGGGCAACGTGCTTGCGACCAAGTGCACCATCATTCCGCTCGAGGAGAGCAGTACCTCCGAGCAATGGGAGCTGTACGAGGTGACCGTGCCGCCGCACTCGACGGCGCAGTTTACCGTCAGCTTCCTGCTGATGGGCAACTCCTACGGCGGCGTTTCGCACTGGATCGAAGTGGAATAAGGGCAATGATATCGAGCGCAAAGGCGCTCGGTGATATAGTCCGCTTTGCGGACTGTGATATTCACGCCGTCGGCGTGAGTGATATATCGTTCTGTGAACGATGTGAAGGAGTCCGCTTCGCGGACAGAATGAAAAAACCGAGGTGCATTTTGCACCTCGGTTTTTGTTATGGTAGGGGAGGGCTTCCACGCCCTCCCGCATGCCGATCAAACGGGCGCACACGGAGGTGCGCCCCTACGCGTAGGGCGCGGATTTATCCGCGCCGTGATCATCCCACCCCATTCGCTGTCGCGCGATGCACGACCGTTCCCTTGCGGGAAACGCGGCGGCACCAAGCCCTGCCCTACGTTATCCGATAGGATCGCGGGAACAGGCCTCCCGTTCCGTTTAAAATATAATAATAAAGAATAAATAAAAATTTTTTATTCCGAGATACCCTATAAAAACGAAACGTAGGGGGCAGGGCGTAGGGACAAACACAATATCTTGTGGAACGGCGAGAAACCGCGCTGTTATGCGGAAAATCGGCAAAAATTTTTTGAAAAAATGCAAAAAAAACGCTTGCATTTTCGCGGGGAGTATAGTATGATGTATAGGCACGCGTATGTCTGATAGGTGAATTCTGCCTATTTTTCGTGGGTGTGCAGACTGCAAGATATGCGTTGAAGCGGGAGGTTGCGACCGAAAGGTCGGTTTTTCCGTGGAGTATGTCCGATTTTAAACCGGGCGAACAAAGAAAGCTGCGAACAGTACGATAGAAACACGCCGTACCGCGCCGTAAAAGCGCGGAGAGTTGCCGCGGAGGTGCGCTTAGTACTGGCAGGACGATCGATTTGCGCCGGAAAACAAGCTCTGTATTCCGGTTTTTTTCGGGAAAACGGAAGAAACACCCGGCAGGGTGTGCAGAATCGGCGTCGCCCGCCAACTCAAAATTATTAAGGAGGCGTTTTCAAAATGGCAGTCAAAGAAAAAATCCGTATCCGTGTGAAGGGCTACGATCACCGTCTGGTCGATCAAGCGTCCGAGAAGATCGTGGAGACCGCTCGCCGCACCGGCGCTCGCGTTTCCGGTCCCGTGCCGCTGCCCACCGAGAAGGAGATCGTCACGATCCTCCGTGCCGTGCACAAGTACAAGGACAGCCGTGAGCAGTTCGAGACCCGCACGCACAAGCGTCTGATCGACATCCTTCGTCCGTCCAACAAGACCGTCGAGGCTCTTATGGGCCTTGAACTCCCCGCCGGCGTGGAAATCGAGATCAAGCTGTAATCGAAAGCACTATACCCGGGCAGGGCGCAGCGTGCTGCGCAACCCCCGAAGCTTTCACAGGCTTGCAGGATTTCTCCCGCGAGGTCATGTTGCCGCAAGGCAACCAATAACCAAGGAGGTATAGAACCATGCAAAAAGGCATCATCGGCAAGAAGATCGGCATGACGCAGATCTTCGACGAAAAGGGCAACGTGGTGCCGGTTACCGTCATTGAGGCGGGACCGTGTGTCGTTGTCCAAAAGAAGACCGTCGAGAACGACGGTTACGCGGCTGTTCAGCTCGGCTTCGGCGATGTTTCTCCGAAACACGTCAACAAGCCCATGAAGGGCCATTTCGACAAAGCGGACGTGGCGCCCAAGAAGACGCTCAAAGAGTTCCGTTTTGACGACTGCGATGCGCTGAATATCGGCGACATCGTGAAGGCTGACACCTTTGCGGCGGGCGACCGTGTGGACGTCACCGGCACCAGCAAGGGTAAAGGCTACGCCGGCGCGATCAAGCGCTGGAACTTCGGTCGCCTGAGAGAAACTCACGGCACCGGCCCGGTCGCTCGTCATCCCGGCTCGCTGGGTGCTTGCTCCACGCCGTCTCGCGTGTTCAAGGGCACCAAGGCTGCCGGTCACCTCGGCTGTGAGCGTGTGACCGTCCAAAATCTCGATATCGTCAAAGTGGATGTGGAGAACAACCTGATCGCTGTGCGCGGCGCCGTCCCCGGCCCCCGCAAGGGCATCGTGGTTCTTTCCGACACCGTCAAGAAGGCGTAAGGAAGGAGGAAACAATCATGCCGAATATCTCTACTTTTGATATGACCGGTAAACAAACCGGTACGATGGAAGTGAGCGAGGCCATCTTCGGAATCGAGCCCAACGCTACGGTTCTGCACAGCATGGTCGTCAACTACCTGGCGAACCAGCGTCAAGGCACGCAGTCCACGCTCACCCGCTCCGAAGTGCGCGGCGGCGGCAAGAAGCCGTGGCGTCAGAAGGGCACCGGCCACGCTCGCCAGGGTTCGACCCGCGCTCCCCAGTGGACGCACGGCGGCATCGCGCTCGGCCCGAAGCCCCGCGATTACGGCTACGCTCTGCCCAAGAAGGTTCGCCGTCTGGCTATGAAGTCGGCGTTCTCCTCGAAGGTGGCTACCGAGGATATGCTGATCCTCGACGAGCTGACGCTCGATGAGATCAAGACCAAGACCATCGTCAAGATGCTCACCGCTCTCAACGCGGACAAGAAGGTCTTGCTCGTGACCGCGGACAAGGACGACAAGGTTGTCCTCTCTGCGCGTAACATCCCCGGCGTGAAGACCGCTATGGTCAACACCCTGAACGTCTACGACATCCTCAACGCTGACAAGCTCATCGTTGTGAAGGATGCGGTTGCTAAGATCGAGGAGGTGTACAAATAATGGACGCTCGTGATATCATTATCGCTCCGGTCGTGACGGAGAAATCCGTGACCCTGATGGCGGACAAAAAGTACACTTTCAAAGTGGACAAAAATGCCAACAAGATCCAAATCGCGAACGCGGTGGAAGAAATCTTCGGCGTCAAGGTCGCCAAGGTCAACACCATCAGCATGAAGGGCGCTAAGCGCCGCATGGGCCGCTTCGAGGGCTACCGTTCCGATTGGAAAAAGGCGATCGTCACCCTGACCGCCGACTCCAAGACCATCGAGTTCTTCGACGGTATGGCGTAAGAATCAACCGACGAACAAACACGATGTCAGGCAACGTATGGGGCGAAGGCAACGCCTCGCAAAGCCTTTAGAACAGGAGAGTGAATTAGAATGCCTACCATTAACTATAAGCCGACTACGCCCGGCCGCCGCGGTATGTCCGTTCTGGATTACAGCGGTCTGTCGAAAACGGGTCCCGAGAAGAGCCTGCTTGCTCCCAAGAGCAAAAAGGCGGGTCGTAACAGCTACGGCCGCATCACCGTTCGCCATCGCGGCGGCGGCAACCGTCAGAAGTATCGTATCATCGACTTCAAGCGCAACAAGGTCGACATGACCGCGACTGTGCTCACCCTCGAGTACGATCCGAACCGCTCCGCGCACATCGCCCTCGTGCAATACGAGGACGGCGAGAAGCGTTACATCATCGCTCCCGTCGGCCTGAAGGTCGGCGACACCATCGAGTCGGGCGCGAACGCCGACATCAAGCCGGGCAACGCCCTGCCGCTGTCGAGCATCCCCACCGGTACCTTCATCCACAACGTGGAGCTGTATCCGGGCAAGGGCGCTCAGCTCGCTCGCTCCGCCGGTGTTATGGCGCAGCTGATGGGCAAAGAGAACAACATGGCTCTCGTCCGTCTGCCCTCCGGCGAAATGCGTTACGTTCCGCTTAACTGCATGGCGACCGTCGGTCAGGTTGGCAACGTCGAGTATGCCAACGTCCAGATCGGTAAAGCCGGCCGTAAACGCCACATGGGTTGGCGTCCGACGGTGCGCGGTTCCGTCATGAACCCGTGCGATCACCCGCACGGCGGTGGTGAGGGCCGTTCCCCCATCGGTCGTCCGGGCCCGGTTACCCCGTGGGGCAAGCCCGCTCTTGGTTACAAGACGCGCAAGCCGCATAACCGTTCGGATAAATTCATTGTTAAGCGCCGCAACGGCAAATAAGCGAAAGGAGATTCAGATTTATGGGAAGAAGCGTAAAGAAGGGTCCTTTCGTACAACCCGTGTTGCTTAAGAGGATCCAAGAAATGAACGCCGCCGGCGAGAAGCGCATCCTGAAGACCTGGAGCCGCAGCTCCACGATCTTCCCGGATTTCGTCGGCCACACGATCGCCGTCCACGACGGCCGCAAGCATGTGCCGGTGTACGTCACCGAGGACATGGTCGGTCACAAGTTGGGCGAATTTGCCCCCACTCGTACTTTTAAGGGCCACACCGGCTCTAAGAGCTCGAAGTAAGCGGTTTGAAAGGAGAGAATCATCATGGAAGCAAGGGCGCAAGCAACTTACGTTCGTATCTCGCCCCGTAAAGTGAAAATCGTTCTCGACCTCATCCGCAACAAGCCGCTTGATGAGGCGATCGCGATCGCACACTTCACCACCAAATCGGCCGCTGAGCCGATCGAAAAGCTGCTCAAGTCTGCTGCAGCGAACGCGGAAAACAACCACAACATGGACAAGAACAACCTCTACGTTGCTTCTTGCTATGTCTGCCCGGGTCCGATCCTGAAGCGTATCCGCCCGAGAGCGCAAGGTCGTGCGTACCGCATCGAAAAGAGAACGTCACACATCACCGTAGTGCTCAAGGAAGCCGAATAAGCGAAGGAGGAGGACAGTTATGGGTCAAAAAGTGAATCCCCACGGCCTGCGTGTGGGAGTTATTAAAGACTGGGATTCCCGCTGGTTTGTGAAAGACAGCGAGTTCGGCGACACGCTGGTTTCTGACTACAAGCTCCGCCGCTACCTCAAGAAAACGCTGTATGCGGCCGGTGTCCCGAAGGTTGAGATCGAGCGCGACGCCTCGAAGGTTCGCGTTCACATCCATTGCGCGAAGCCGGGTATCGTCATCGGCAAGGGCGGCGCGGACATCGAAAAGCTCCGCGAGACCTGCGAGAAGATGATCGGCAAGCCCACTTCGATCAACATCGTCGAGGTTCGCCAACCCGACCTCAACGCTCAGCTCGTCGCTGAGAACATCGCCCAACAGCTTGAGAAGCGTACGTCGTTCCGCCGTGCTATGAAGCAGGTGATCGGCCGCGCGATGAAGCTCGGTGCGAAGGGTATCAAGACGCAAGTCTCCGGCCGTCTCGGCGGCGCGGAAATTGCGCGTACGGAACAATATCATGAGGGTACGATTCCGCTGCAGACCCTGCGTGCGGACATCGACTACGGCTTTGCTGAGGCGAACACCACCTACGGTCGTATCGGCGTGAAAACGTGGATCTATCGCGGTGAGGTTCTGTCCGGCGCTGCCAAGCCCCGTCGGGAAGGAGGCCGCAAATAATGCTGCTGCCCAAGAGAGTAAAGTATCGTCGTGTACAGCGCGGCCGTCTGACCGGTAAGGCGCTTCGCGGCAACAAAGTCAGCCACGGTGAGTTCGGTCTCCAGGCTCTGGAGCCGGCGTGGATCACCTCCAGACAAATCGAGGCGGCTCGTATCGCCATGACCCGTTACATCAAGCGTGGCGGTAAAGTCTGGATCAAGATCTTCCCCGATAAGCCGATCACCGAAAAGCCTGCCGAGACCCGCATGGGTTCCGGTAAAGGTTCGCCCGAATACTGGGTGGCGGTCGTGAAACCCGGCCGTGTTATGTTCGAGATCGCGGGTGTCCCGGAAGAGACCGCTCGCGAGGCTATGAGACTTGCAGCAAACAAGCTGCCCATCAAGTGCAAATTCGTTTGCAAGGAAGAGGATGGTGAGCAGTAATGAAGAAGACTGAACTCGAAAAGATCCGTGATCTGAGCGTGTCTGAGCTGGAAAACCGTTTGGCGGACCTGAAGAAGGAACTGTTCAACCTGCGTTTCCAACACGCGATCAACCAACTCGAAAACCCGATGCGCCTGAAGGCCGTTAAGAAGGAGATCGCCGTTATCAAGACGATCATCCGCGAGAACGAGCTGAAGGCCGAAGCCTAACGGAAGGAGGACCTATTGTGAGCGAAAGAAACCTGAGAAAAACGCGGACCGGTATGGTCGTCAGCGACAAGATGGACAAGACCATCGTGGTTGCGATCGAGGACAATGTCCGCCATCCGCTGTACAAGAAAATTGTTAAGCGTACTGTGAAGCTGAAGGCGCATGACGAGAACAACGAGTGCCGCATCGGCGACCGCGTGTCCGTGATGGAGACGCGTCCGCTGTCCAAGGATAAGCGTTGGCGCTTGGTTCAAATCATCGAAAAGGCGAAATAAGTCGGTAGACTTGAAAGGAGGAACACCCTGTGATTCAACAACAATCCTACCTCAAGGTTGCCGACAACACCGGCGCGAAGGAGCTTATGACGATTCGCGTTCTCGGTGGCTCCGGCAGGAGGTATGCGAATATCGGCGACGTGGTCGTTGCTTCGGTTAAGAAAGCAGCACCCGGCGGCGTTGTGAAAAAAGGCGATGTCGTGAAGGCTGTTGTGGTTCGTTCCGTGCGTGGCGTGCGCCGCGACGACGGTACCTACATCCGCTTTGACGAGAACGCGGCGGTCATTATCCGTGAGGATAAGAACCCGAAGGGAACCCGTATTTTTGGCCCGGTGGCGAGAGAGCTTCGTGAAAAAGATTACATGAAGATCCTGTCCCTCGCTCCCGAAGTTCTGTGAGGAGGTGTCGTAATTGAGTAACAAACTGCATGTGAAAAAGGACGATACCGTCCTGATCATCAGCGGCGACGATAAGGGCAAGAAGGGCAAAGTCCTGGAAGTCAGCCCCAAAGAGGGTAAGGTCATCGTCGAGGGCCGCAACATCATCAAAAAGCACGTGAAAGCCCGCAAGATGGGCGATCCGAGCGGCATCATCGAAGCTCCGGCTCCGATGTACGCGAGCAAGGTGCAGGTCGTTTGCCCGAACTGCAAGAAGCCCTGCCGCGTGGCGCATAAGGTCCAAGAGGACGACAACGGCAAGAAGCGCAACGTGCGTGTCTGCCATCGCTGCGGCGAAGTACTGTAAAGGAGGTAAACGCGAATGGCCAGAATGAAAGAATACTATCAGAATTCTGTTGCTCCCGAGCTCATGAAGAAGTTCGGCTACAAGAGCGTGATGCAGATTCCGAAGCTGGATAAGATCGTCATCAACGTCGGTTGCGGCGAGGCGCGTGACAACTCCAAAGTCATCGACGCGATCCTGCTGGATCTTGCGGCGATCACCGGTCAAAAGCCGGTCGTCTGCAAGGCGCGTAAGTCCGTCGCGAACTTCAAGCTTCGCGAAGGCATGAGCATCGGCGCGAAGGTCACCCTCCGCGGCGAGCGTATGTACGAATTTCTTGATCGCCTCTTCAATGTGGCGTTGCCCCGTGTCCGCGACTTCCGCGGCATCAACCCCAACTCGTTTGACGGTCGCGGCAACTACAACATGGGCATCAAGGAGCAATTGATCTTCCCGGAGATCGAGTACGATAAGATCGATGCGGTGCGCGGCATGGACTTGTGCTTCGTTACCACAGCGAACACCGATGAAGAAGCGCGCGAGCTGCTCACCCTGATGGGCGCTCCGTTCGCACGATAAGGAGGGATTACTGTGGCGAAAACATCCATGAAGCTCAAGCAGCAGCGCGAGCCTAAGTATTCGACCCGTGCCTACAACCGTTGCAAGATCTGCGGCCGTCCGCACGCATACCTGCGTCGCTATGGTATCTGCCGTATCTGTTTCAGAGAGCTTGCGTACAAGGGCGAAATCCCCGGTGTTAAAAAGGCAAGCTGGTAAGCAGCAATAGCGATAAAGGAGGTTGACGGAATGCAAATTACCGATACGATCGCCGATATGCTCACCCGCATCCGCAATGCGAACAGCGCGAAGCATGAATCGGTGGACATCCCCGCTTCCAACATGAAGAAGGCTATTGCCCAGATTCTTGTTGACGAGGGTTATGTCAAAGGTTTCCAAGTTATTGAAGATAGCAAGCAGGGCATCATCCGCATGACGCTGAAGTACGAGGGCGCTTCGCGCACTCCCGTGCTCTCCGGCCTCAAGCGTGTGTCGAAGCCCGGTCTGCGTATTTATTCCGGCAGTGAGGAGATGCCCCGTGTGATGAAGGGCATCGGCACCGCTATCGTGTCTACTTCGAAGGGCGTTATGACCGATAAGGAAGCCCGCAAGTTGCACGTCGGCGGCGAAGTCCTCGCGTTCATCTGGTAAGAAGGGGGTAGGGAGATATGTCGAGAATTGGAAGAAAACCCATCACTGTCCCTGCCGGCGTGGAGGTCAAAATTGACGGCACCACTGTCACCGTGAAAGGACCGAAAGGCACCCTGACGCAGACATTCCACCCGAACATGACGATTGAGCAGAACGGCGCGGAGCTGAATGTGACCCGCCCGAACGATGAGAAGCTCAACCGTTCGCTGCACGGTCTGACCCGTACGCTCCTGTCCAACATGGTCGAGGGCGTCACCAACGGCTTCAAGAAGGAGCTCGAGGTCAACGGTGTCGGTTATCGTGTGCAAAAGCAGGGTAACCAACTGGTTATGAACCTGGGCTACAGCCACCAGGTCATCATGGCGGAGATCCCCGGCATCACGCTGGAAGTTCCCGATCCGAACCACATTGTGGTTCTGGGCGCTGACAAGCAGCTGGTCGGTCAGTTCGCCGCTGAGATCCGCGAGAAGCGTATGCCTGAGCCGTACAAGGGCAAGGGTATCAAGTAGGCCACCGAGACCATTCGCCGTAAGGAAGGCAAGGCCGGCGGTAAGGGCAAGAAATAATAAGGAGGGTATGAGACTATGGTCAGCAAAAAAGATAGCAACAAAGCTCGTCTGCACCGCCATCTGCGCGTGCGCGGCAAGATCAGCGGCACCGCAGCTCGTCCCCGCCTGAGCGTCTATCGTTCTTCGAAGAACATCTCTGCTCAGATCATCGACGACGTGGCCGGCGTGACGCTGGTGGCGGCTTCGACGGTCGAGAAGAGCTTCACCGAGAACGGTGGCAACAAGGATGCGGCGAAGGCGATCGGCAAGTTGATCGCTGAGCGTGCCATCGAGAAGGGTATCACCGAGGTCGTGTTTGACCGCGGCGGTTATGTGTATCACGGCCGTGTTCAGGAATTGGCCGAAGGCGCCCGTGAGGGCGGCCTCAAATTCTAAGAGAAGGAGGAAACTACTTTGGCCAGAAATGAGCGTAATACGCAGCACAACAACAACGAGCCGGAGATGAAAGAGCGCATTGTTGCCATTAACCGCGTCAGCAAGACCGTTAAGGGCGGCCGCATCTTCAAGTTCGCGGCGCTGGTTGTCGTCGGTGACGGCAAGGGCACCGTGGGCTTCGGTCTCGGTAAAGCAGGCGAAGTTCCCGATGCGATCCGCAAGGGCATCGAGGACGCTAAGAAGCACCTGATCACCATCTCGCTGAAGGGTGATACCATTCCGCACGAAGTGATCGGCAAGTTCGGCGCCGGCGAGGTTCTCATGAAGCCCGCCGCCCCCGGTACCGGCGTTATCGCCGGCGGTGCGGTCCGTGCGGTCGTGGAAGCGGCCGGCATTAAGGATATCCGCGCCAAGGCGCTTCGTTCCAACAATCCCTGCAATGTGGTCAGCGCGACGATGGAGGGTCTGTCCCGCCTTCGCACTGCTGAGCAGGCGGCTGCCATCCGTGGCAAATCCGTCAAAGAAATTTTGGGTTAACGGAGGGAACGGAACATGGCTAACATTACTGTTAAATTGGTTCGCAGCCTGATCGGTTGCAAAAAGGATCAAATCGCCACCGCGAATTCCCTCGGTCTTCGCAAGATCGGCGACACCACGTCCCAGCCCGACAACGCGGCTACCCGTGGTAAGATCACTAAGATTACTCACCTCGTTGAGGTGACCGAAGCGTAAGATAGAGCAAGGAGGTGCTACAAATGAAGCTTCATGAGCTTTCTCCGGCCCCCGGCTCTGTCCGTGAGGTCAAGAGAATCGGCAGAGGTCACGGCTCCGGCCAAGGCAAAACTGCCGGTAAAGGCCACAAAGGTCAAAAGGCCCGTGCGGGTCGCGGCATGCGCCCCGGTTTCGAAGGTGGCCAGATGCCCTTGCAAAGACGTATCCCGAAGCGTGGCTTCGTGAACGTGTTTGCGACGAACTATGCGATCATCAACATCGCGCAGCTCAACAAATTTGAAGACGGCGCGGTGGTGGATACCGCGGCACTTAAGGCGGCCGGCCTTGTGAAAGATTCCAAAGACGGCGTCAAGGTGCTCGGCAACGGCGAGTTGTCCAAGAAGCTCACCGTCCAGGTCGCAGCCTACTCCGAGTCCGCTAAGGCGAAGATCGAAGCGGCCGGTGGAAAGGCTGAGGTGATCTGATTATGTTTCAGACGATGCGCAATGCCTGGCAAATCAGAGAACTTCGCAGCAAACTGTTATACACCCTGTTGATCCTGCTCATTTTCCGCATCGGCTCGGCGATCCCCGTGCCGTTCGTGGATGCGAGCGCGGTCACTCCGGAAATGACCGGTCCGATGGCGCTGGTTTCGATGATCTCCGGTGGCGGTTTCTCCTCGGCGACTCTGTTCGCCCTGTCGATCACCCCGTACATCAACTCCAGCATCATCATCCAGCTTCTGACCGTCGCGATCCCGCCCCTCGAGCGTTTGGCGAAAGACGGCGAGAACGGACGCAAGAAGCTGGCGCAGATCACCCGCTACGTCACCGTGGCGCTCGGTCTGCTGCTTGGTACCGCGTACTACTTCATGCTTCGCAATCAGTACAACGCGGTTCCGCTGTACAACAATCCGATCGACATCCTGTATGCCGTGACCATCATCCTCTGCTTCACCGCCGGTTCCGCATTGATCATGTGGCTGGGTGAGCAGATCAACGAGAAGGGCATCGGCAACGGCATTTCGCTCCTGCTCTTTGCGGGTATCATTTCGAATGTGCCGTCGGGCGTCGTGTTCTTGTACGATGCGTTGGTCGGCCAGGGCTTCCTGGCGGAAGGCGGCGCCAATGTGGGCAACATCATCGGTGTGTTTGTCGTGTTGGTGTTGTTCCTCGCGATGATCGCGTTCATCGTGTTTTCCACGAACGCGGAACGCCGCATCCCCGTGCAGTATGCCAAGCGTGTGGTCGGTCGTAAAATGTACGGCGGCCAGAACACCTTCATCCCGATCAAAGTCAACATGTCCGGCGTTATGCCGATCATCTTGGCGGTCTCCATGCTGTCGTTGCCGTCCATCATTGCGATGTTTGCCGGTAAGACGGAGGAGTGGTCCGGATTCCTCAGTGTGTTCTCTTCGTCGCACTGGTTCTACTCCCTGTTGTACTTCGTCCTGATCATCGCGTTTGCGTTCTTCTATGTGACGATCCAGTACAACCCCGTGGAGATGGCGAACAACCTTCGCCGCAACAGTGGTGCGATCCCCGGCTATCGTCCGGGCAAGCCCACTTCGGATTACATCAATCGTGTGCTTCGTAAGGTCACCTTCATCGGCGCGCTCTTCCTGGGCGTCATTGCTGTGTTCCCGAGCTTGTTCACCATGACCATGTCGGCCTTGGGCAACAACTACTTCTCGATGATCACCATCGGTGGTACGTCCATCATGATCGTGGTCAGCGTGGCTCTGGAAACCGTGCAGCAGATCGAAAGCCAGATGATGATGCGTCACTACAAAGGTTTCCTCGAGTGATCGAATTGTCCGAACAGTCTTTGACGGCCATCGGACGGGGAGTGTTGCTCCCCGTCCGGTGATGCCGATGTGAAAGAGGAAGGAGAACGTCAACTATGAATCTTATTCTTCTCGGCGCACCCGGCGCCGGCAAAGGCACCCAGGCAGAAGTGATCAGCGAGCATTTGCACATTCCCACCATTTCCACGGGTAACATTATCCGTGAAGCGTTGAAAAGCGGTACGGAACTCGGGCAGAAAGCCAAGTCCTTCATGGACTCGGGAGCGCTTGTCCCCGATGAGATCGTCATCGAGATCATCAAAGAGCGCTTGACGGAGGACGATTGCCAAAACGGCTTCATCCTCGACGGCTTCCCCCGCACGATCCCCCAAGCCGAGGCGCTTGACCGTATGGGCGTTCAGATCGACCGCGTCATCGACATCGAAGTCGCAGACGACGTGATCGCCCGACGTGTATCGGGCCGCCGTGTTTGCCTGGCTTGCGGCGCGACCTATCATCTCGACTACAAAAAGTCGAAGGTGGAGGGCGTGTGCGACAAGTGCGGCGACACCCTTGTTCAACGCAAGGATGACCACCCCGACACCGTCAAAGAACGGTTGCAGGTGTATCACGATCAGACCGAGCCGCTGAAGTCCTATTACGAAGCGGCGGGCAAGCTGAAGATCGTCTACGGCCAGGAAGAGGTCAAAGATACCTCGGCGCTGGTGTTGGCGGCTCTTGAGGGTTAAGCCATGATCGCCATTCACAGCCGTCGCGAATTGGAAGCGATGAAAGATGCCTGCCGCATCTCTGCGCAGGCACTGCAACTGGCAGGCGAGCTGATCCGTCCCGGTATCACCACCGGCGAGATCGACCGTGAGATTCGCCGCTTTATCGAGAGCACGGGTGCGAAACCCAACTTTCTCGGTTACGGCGGGTTCCCGGCATCGGCCTGCATTTCGGTGAACGAAGAAGTCATCCACGGCATACCGGGTACGCGAGTGATCCGCGAGGGCGACATCGTCAGCGTGGACGTGGGAGCGTATTACAACGGCTACAACGGCGATAACGCCGCCACCTTTGCCGCAGGCGCGATCAGCGCCGAAAAGCAAGGACTGCTGGACGCGACGCGCGAAGCGCTCTTCGAGGGCATCCGTGCGGCACAGCCCGGCAATCGGGTGGGCGACATCGGCGCCGCCGTGCAAGCGTATGTCGAGGCACGTGGTTACTCGGTTGTACGACAATTTGTCGGCCACGGAGTAGGCACGAACCTACATGAAGATCCGAACGTACCGAACTTCGGTACGCCGGGACGCGGCCCGCGGCTGCTCCCCGGCATGACCATTGCCATCGAGCCCATGATCAACATGGGAACCTACGACGTGCGCGTACTCGATGATAAGTGGACGGTCGTCACTGCGGACGGCCGCCCCTCCGCACACTTTGAGCATACGATCGCCATCACCTCGGACGGTCCGGTCATTTTGACCCAGCCGTGAGAAAGGGAGGGTGAGTCCGATGCTCGAACCCAGGCAGTTGGTGCTCTCGGTCGCGGGTCGCGACAAGGGACAACTGTTGGCGGTGGTGCGACAGGACGAACACGGTGTGTGGCTTGCCGACGGCAAGCGCCGACCGCTGGAGCGCCCGAAATGCAAAAACCCCCGCCATATTCGACCGCTCAAGCAAACGCTCGACGGGAAAGCCATGACGACCGATCGTGCTCTGCGGCGCGCGTTGCGACAAGCGACGGGGCGTTTTGCGGAAAACGACGCATAAGCGACCGCGGGTCGCTTGAAAGGGAGGTTACGGAATGTCCAAGGCGGATGTGATCGAATTGGAAGGTACCGTTGTGGAAGCATTGCCCAACGCAACGTTCCAAGTTGAACTGGCCAACGGCCGTCAGATCCTGGCTCATATCTCCGGCAAACTGCGCATGAACTTCATTCGCATCCTGCCGGGTGATAAGGTTACGGTGGAGATGTCCCCCTATGACCTGACTAAGGGCCGTATCACATGGCGTACGAAGTAAGATCCGACGCGCGCGGGTGAATCGCGCGCCCATCACGACAAACCGGTGCGTATGCACCGAAGGAGGTATTCGTTATGAAAGTCAGACCTTCTGTGAAGAAAATCTGCGAAAAGTGCAAAGTCATCAAGCGCAAAGGCCGCATCATGGTGATTTGCGAGAACCCGAAGCATAAGCAGCGTCAAGGCTAATCAAAGCCGCTGCGATTCGTTATTTGCAATCGAAAGGAAGGATATATTATGGCGCGTATTGCTGGTGTTGACCTGCCCAGAGATAAACGCATCGAAATCGGCCTGACCTATATTTTCGGTATCGGCCGCAAGTCCGCTTGCGACATCCTCGCGGCGACCGGCGTGGACCCGGATATCCGTGTTCGCGACCTGACCGAGGACGACGTGTCGAAGCTCCGTGAATACATCGACAAGAACTACACCGTGGAAGGTGATCTTCGCCGCGACGTCGCGTTTGACATCAAACGCCTCATCGAGATCGGTAGCTATCGCGGTCTGCGTCACCGCAAGGGCCTGCCCGTTCGCGGTCAGCGCTCCAAGACCAACGCTCGTACCCGCAAGGGCCCGAAGAAGACCATCGCCAACAAGAAGAAGTAAGCAGGAGGGATAAACAATGGCTGCTGCAAAAGCTACTGCGCGCAAGGGTGCTACCCGTCGCCGCAAAGAACGCAAGAACATTGAACGTGGCGCCGCGCATATCCAGTCCACGTTCAACAACACCATCGTCACCTTGACCGACCTTCAGGGCAACGCTCTTTCTTGGGCGTCTGCCGGTGAGCTCGGTTTCCGTGGCTCGAGAAAATCCACTCCGTTCGCTGCCCAGTCCGCTGCGGAAACCGCGGCGAAGGCGGCTATGGAGCACGGCCTGAAAACGGTCGAAGTGTATGTCAAGGGCCCGGGCGCCGGCCGTGAAGCCGCCATCCGCGCTCTGCAGTCTGCGGGTCTTGAGGTCACCATGATCAAAGACGTGACCCCCGTTCCGCACAACGGCTGCCGTCCGCCTAAGAGAAGACGCGTGTAATCAGGAGGTATAACCATGGCTAGATATACCGGTGCGGTGTGCCGTCAGTGCCGCCGCGAAGGACAAAAACTCTTTTTGAAGGGTGAGCGCTGCTATACCGGCAAATGCGCTCTCGAGCGCCGCAGCTATGCTCCGGGCCAACACGGCCAAGGCCGCAAGAAGGTCTCCGAGTATGGCAAGCAGCTGCGTACCAAGCAGTTTGCGAAGCGTTACTATGGCGTGCTGGAAGGCCAGTTCCGTCATTATTTCGAAATGGCTGAGAAGATGCACGGCGTGACCGGTACCAACTTGCTCAGCTTGCTGGAAGCTCGTCTGGACAACGTTGTGTACCGTCTGGGCTTTGCCAGCTCCCGTGCACAGGCTCGTCAGCTTGTGACGCAGGGTCACTTTACGGTCAACGGCCGCAAAGTCAACGTCCCGTCGTTCCTTGTGAAGCCGGGCATGGTCGTTGCGATGAAGGAAGGCAGCCGTCAGCTCGGTCTGTTCAAGTCCATCATCGAGGCGAACGCGTCCCGCCCCGTGCCGAAGTGGTTGGAGCTCAACCGCGAGGCGCTCGAGGCGAAGGTCCTGGCTCTTGCCGCTCGTGAGGACGTCGATCTCCCGATCGAAGAGACCCTCATCGTCGAGTTGTATTCGAAGTAATCAGCTCCCCGATAGAACGATTTTTCAAAACAATATTCGGCATCGGTGCAACGCCGTGTTGCACCGTTGTCGAGGCTACTTAAGGAGGGTTTTGCATGATTGAGATTGAGAAGCCCAGAATTGAAGCGACCGACCTCGCCATCGACGGCACCTACGGTAAGTTTATCGTGGAGCCGCTGGAGCGCGGCTACGGCACGACGCTCGGCAACAGCCTGCGCCGCGTGCTGCTGTCCTCGCTGCCGGGCGTGGCGGTGACCTCCATCAAAGTGGATGGCATCCTGCACGAGTTCTCGACTGTGGAAGGCGTGAAGGAAGATGTGACGGAGATCGTCCTGAACATCAAGGGTCTGTTCGCCCGCATCAACGGCGACGCTCCCAAGACCGTCTACATCGATGCCCAAGGTCCCTGCGAAGTGACGGCCGGTTCGATCAAGTGCGACAGCGAAGTGGAGATCCTCAACCCGGAGATGCACATCGCGACGCTTGGTGAGGGCGCAACCCTGCGCATGGAGATCAGCATGGATAAGGGTCGCGGCTATGTGCCCGCGGAGCGCAACAAGCAATTGCTCGCGCCCGTGATCGGTGTCATCCCCGTCGACTCCATCTACACCCCGGTTTCCAAGGTGAACTACACCGTTGAAAATACCCGCGTCGGTCAAATTACCGATTATGATAAGCTGACGCTGGAAGTGTGGACCAACGGCACGATTTCCGCCAAAGAAGCGGTCGCGCTCGGCGCGAAGGTGCTCACCGAGCACTTGAATCTGTTTGTGGATCTGTCCACCGAAGCCTATGCCGGCGACTCCATCATGGTGGAGAAGGACGACAAGAGCAAAGCTAAGATCCTCGACACGACGATCGAAGAGCTCGAACTCTCTGTCCGTTCGTTCAACTGCCTCAAGCGTGCCGGAATCAGCACCGTCGAAGACCTCATCTCCAAGTCGGAAGAGGACATGATGCGTGTGAGAAACCTCGGCCGCAAGTCGCTCGACGAAGTGATCAACAAGCTCGCTTCGCTCGGCTTCAGCCTGCGTCAAGACGAAGAGTAATTAAAGGAGTGAATTCTAATGCCCGGAACGAGAAAGCTTGGCAGACCTACCGCATCGCGTATGGCTATGCTGCGGGCTATGGTGACGTTTTTGCTCGAGAACGGCCGCATCGAGACCACGGTGACCCGTGCGAAGGAAGTGCGTTCGATGACCGAGAAAATGATCACGATTGCTAAAAATCCCACGCTCGCCAACAAGCGTTTGGTGATGTCTTTCGTCACCAAAGAGAGCGTCTGCAAGAAACTGTTTGACGAAATCGCCCCGAAGTACGCGGAGCGTAACGGCGGCTACACCCGCATCATCAAGACCGGCGCCCGTCGCGGCGACGCGGCCGAGATGGCGATCATCGAGCTGGTGAAATAAGTTCGTCTCAAAAGCCATATAAAAAAGGAACGGATGAAAATCCGTTCCTTTTTTGTTTGCGAACAGCTGTGTCCTACCATCTGAAAAAAATTTCAAAAATACCCAAAATTCGTAAGGGAAACTCCATCCTGCGGTCGTATAAAGAGTGTAAAGCCCAATGAGAGGATGAAAAACTATGAAAACCAACCTGAAAACCAAAGTCAGCGCGCTTTTGGCGGTGCTGATGATGCTCACCTGCATTCCGTGGACGACCCCTGTCACCGCGTCGGCGGCACAAACGGAAACGGTTTACAGCTACGATATGTGCAACCAAAACGTAGGCGCCTACAATTACACCACCACGGTGGCAACGACAACCTCGACCCCCCTCTTCACAACGGCGAGCCGAACCAACTCCTCGGGCACGCTGCCTACGCGTCCGTCGGATTTCACCCCGAGTTGGACCGAAGCGGTATCGTTGTTGCCGCCGGCGGCAAGTGAGTTTACGCTTCAAGAGGCCGGAGAAGGACAAATCACCGTCACACCGCAGGGCAGCGGGTATCGTTTTGAAGCGACGCAGGGATGGCCCTATGCGTCCTACGATATGGGAGAGAACGGCATTGCCGCTGACACAGAGTCGATGTACCTGAACTACGACATCGAGGTCTTGGACGGACAGACTTCGATGTATGTGTTCTTTGGTGGCAAGGATCCGCAAGGTGTGGTGAGCAACCGCTGGTTTGTATCGATCAATTACATTATCGATCCGCGGAATGTGGACGCTAATACCGGTAATGTGGAGAACAGCTTAACGAGAGGGCGTTATGTTGGATCGGCGCCCATCAGCAGACTGAATTACGACGAACAACTGCTGGATGAGCAAGGCCGCATGGTGTTCTCCGGCCTCAAAATTATTGCCGAGGGTGATGACGATTCGGCGGATATCATCGTTCACGAGTTGAGCGTCGGCGGACAACGCTACGACCTGCCGTCTTTTCCGGTAGGCATCCGACCGGTTCTCTCGACAACCACCATGTTCACACCGAGCCGTGGCAGAACAACGGTAACCACCACAACATCAAGGACAATCCAAACCAGCTTCTCGACTATGCCTACGCGTCCGTCGGATTACACCCCGAACTGGACCGAAACGGTGTCGCTGATGCCGGCGGCGGCAAGCGAGTTTACGCTTCACAATACCGACGGAGGACAAATCACCGTCACACCGCAGGGCAGCGGGTATCGCTTTGATGCAACGATGGAATGGCCCCAGGCCATGTACGTCCGGGGGAAAGACGGCATCGTCTGCAACGAAAACGACGACCTGTATTTGAACTACGATTTTGAAGTGACCGCAGGCGGAGCGGAGATCGACTTGATTTACGGTGACCTTACGGACTATTTTATAGGCTATAAACCGGGATATTGCGAAAACCTCTCCACGATTGTCACACCGCACAACTATCTGAAGGAAATCCCTGTCGGTAAGTACAGCGGCTCTGTGAAGATCAGCAAGCTGAACTACTACGAATATCTTAAGGACAGCGACGGGGACATGCTGTTCGCGGGTTGCGGTATCATTGCGGTCGGTCACGATGCCTCTGTGACCGTCAACGAACTGAGCATCGGTAACAAGAAGTATACCGAGGTGACCGATCTCAGCCCCGAATGGACACAGACCGTGTCGCTGATGCCGGCAACCGCCAGTGAGTTTGTCGAGTCGGAAGGCGAAGGCGCCGGAAATGGCATCATTGAGGTGATGCACGAGGGCGAAGGCTATCGCTTTATGTCCAACGGCGGCTGGCCGGCAGCACACTACGTCGATGAGGAAAACTGGATCTACGTCAACGAAAACGACGATCTGTACTTGAACTACGACATCGATGTGATTTCCGGCGAAACGAATGTGATCGTGTATTTCGGCGGACAGAATCCGAATGAATCGGCCGCTGAGGGGACGTTTGTGTCGATCAACGGCTTTATTGATCCTTTGTATGTCGATGAGAACGGCAGTGCTGTGGTCGATCTTCCGGTCGGCAAGTACAGCGGTTCGGTGAAGATCAGCAATTTGACAATTGCCGCAAATTTGGTGGACGAGGACGGCGATGTGATGTTCTCGGGCTGTAGGATCTTTGCTGTTGACGAGAACGGCTCCGTGGTCGTCCGAGAACTGAGCATCGGTAAGAAAAAAGGCGAAGAGGAAGAAAAGCCGATCGGCGATATGAGCGGTGACGGTGAATTGAACACGATGGATGCCCTCTTGCTGTTTGCAGTGATCAACGGCGCCAAAACGGCGACCACTGAGCAACAGGCGCTTGCCGATTTCAACGGCGACGGCACGCTGAACATGATGGATGCGCTGTTGTTGTTTAAGCGGGTGTCCGGACAGTAAAGGACTGTGATATCGAGCGCTGTTGCGCTCGGTGATATAGCCGCTGAAGGCGGCTGTGATATTCCCGCTAGCGCGTTGAGTGATATATCGTCCTGCGGACGATGTGAAGGAGTCGCGCGTTGCGCGACAGAATGATAAAGAAACGAGGTGCAAAAAGCACCTCGTTTTTTTGTGGGGAATGCGGCGGCATGCGCCTTGCCTCCCTCATTGAGGGAGGTGGATTTCGGCGAAGCCGAAAGACGGAGGGAGTTTTTGCACGAAAACGCGGCGGTACCAAGCCCTGCCCTACGTCAGGCGATATGGTCAAACAAACGACTTGCAAAACGGGGAGAAATGTGCTATAGTGAATATGAGTTATTGTAAAGAATAGGTGTAGTGTGCCCTTTTTTAGGGCGGCACTACCCCAAACCATCAAAATACAAAGGACGGAGATCGGCATGAAACTGTGTATTACTCCTCAAAATCCCGATTTGGTCGAAGGCCTTTCCCTGCTCGGTCGCGTGTGTGACGTGGCGCTTGTGTCCTCGGCGGACGAAGCGGATGTCGTTGTGACGACGGCGATGCAGGACAAGGGTCTCACCGTTTTGTATGACGGCGCGAAAGACGCGTCCATCACCTACAGCAGTCGCGTGGAATTTTTCCGCGGTGTGTCGTATCTGCTGTCGGGCAAGGCGGTGCAGGTGAACGAGCAGGCGCATTTTGACAGCAACGGCTTCATGCTCGATTGTTCGCGCAACGCCGCTCCGAAGCTCGACACCATCCTGGAGACGCTCGCGAACATGGCGCTGATGGGTCTGAACATGATGCAGCTCTACACCGAAGATATGTACATGCTCGAGGATCGTCCGTACTTCGGCTATATGCGCGGTCGCTACACCGACGAGGAACTCAAAGCGGTGGACGATGCGGCGTTTGCCCTCGGCATTGAAGTGGTGCCCTGCATCCAGACGCTCGCGCACCTCGCGACGGTGCTTCGTTGGGGTGCGTTCTCCGACCTCATCGACTGCAACGACATCATGATGGCGGGCGAGGACAGTACCTACGCGTTCGTGACCGAGATGATTGCCAAGATGCGCAAGTGCTTCCGCAGCCGCCGCATCAACATCGGCATGGACGAGGCGCACATGATCGGTCTCGGAAACTACATGAAGAAGCACGGCGTGCGTCCGCGCGTGGACATCATGTGCGAGCATATCGCCCGTGTGCTGGATATTTGCAAAGAGTACGATTTCACCCCGATGATGTGGAGTGATATGTTCTTCCATCTGGCGGGCGGTTCGTACAACGACGCCGACACGAAGATCGACGAAGCGATCATCGACAAAGTCCCCGAGGGTGTGTCGCTGGTGTACTGGGAGTACTATTGCGCCGACAAGGGGCGCTACGACACCGTGCTCAAGCAACACAAACAATTCAAGAACCCCATCGCGTTTGCGGGTTGCGCGTGGAAGTGGAACGGTCTGCTTCCCGAATTGAAGTTCAGTCTTTCGGCGTCGCGCGCGGCGCTGACGCAGTGTCTCGCAAACGAGATCGGCACCGTCTTTGCGACAGCGTGGGGCGACGACGGCGCGGAGTGTCCCTTGAATGTGGTGCTTCCCGTGCTGCAGCTGTATGCCGAGATCGGCTACCGCGGTGACGACGTGACGGACGAAGAGCTTGCCGCCCGCTTTGCGGATTGCACGGGCGCGGATCTTGAAGACTTCCTGCTTCTCGACAAGCCCAACCGCACGACCGAAAATCAGCCGGCGATCGGCCTCAACCCGACGAAGTATCTGTTGTATCAGGACGTGATGCAAGGTCTCTTTGACGCGCACGTCGACAAGGCGACCTTCCCCGCGTTCTTCGCCGCGACGCGCGACGAGCTTCGCGCTGCCGGCGAGCGCAACCCGAAATATCAATATCTCTTTGAATACGAAGCGTCGCTGTGCGATCTGCTCAGCGTGAAATCGGTCATCGGCGTGGATCTCCGCGCGGCGTATCTGGCGGGCGACCGCGACGAGCTTCGCCGCCTGACGGACGAGGCGATCCCCGTGGTGGAGGAAAAGCTGCAGGCGTTTGTGGATCTCTACTACGACGGCTGGATGCGCGAGAACAAGGCGTTCGGTTTTGACACGGTCGACCTGCGCTTGGGCGGTCTCAAGAACCGTTTAGCGACGGCGAAGAAACGCATCGGCGCGTATCTCGACGGTCGCGTCGAGGCGCTTGAGGAATTCGACGAGGTGCGCTTGTCCTTTGACAACCGCGCGGACGACCCGAACGCCGACCCGAACACATTCTGCAACACGTGGACGCGTATTGCCACCGCGTCCCTGATCTGACAGAGGGAGGACAATGGTATGAAACGAGTAATTTCCGTGGTGCTGATGCTGGCGGTGCTGATGATGGCCGTTCCGATGACGGCCTCGGCCTCCGGCAAGGGCGACTTCAACGACGACAACCACGTCAACACCAGCGACGTGCGCGACATCATGCGGATGACGGTCCACGAAGGCTCCGCCAACCGCAAGCAGGTCTGGTGGTGCGACTACAATCAGGACGGTCAAGTGACCACGTCCGATGCGCGTGAGGTGCTTATGCAATCGATGATCTCCAGCGAAGCGATCAACTACACCGTGACCGACAAGCGCGACTGGTGGGGCGAGAAATCGGTCGCGCTCCTCGGCGACAGCATCTCCTTCGGTGCAGGTGCCGAAGGAAACCTTGCCGACTACTGCTACGCCGGTATGCTGAAAAAAGCGTTCAACAAAGCCAATGGTTCCACGAACTACGGCTTCATGCCCGCGTACACGACCAACTGGTCTCCCCGTTCGGAGGAAGTGTGCGGCTGGCCGACGATGACGGGTGGTCCCGGCGTGTCGGGCAACAGCGACGGCTGGAGCGAGACCGACAACGGCAACCGCCTGATGACCTTCGGTCTGACGGCGTACAAGCAGTATGCGTCGCTGACCTACAAGCTCCGCAGCGGTTACGATTTTGAGTATATGTGTGTCTACTATCAGACGGGTCCCTCGCACGGTTCGTTCGTGGTGGCGGACAACCGCGACGGCTTGGGCTACGATCAGACCGAAGTGGGCGCTTCCGCTGCGAAGGTGTACGACTGCGAGAACACCGTCAACGAAACCAAGCGCACCGGCTTCTTCCGCGTGGACGATTTCCAAAACGGCTTCTCCATCAACATCGTCAGCGGTGACAACCAACCCGTCACCATCTGCGGTCTCGGTTTCTACAACGACATTTCCGGCAACGCGATCACCTTCAACAAATACACCCGCGGCGGCGCGATGCTGACCTCTTTGAGCGACACGGTGCTCAGCCAGGCGGCGTCTTCGGGCACCTTGATCCTCGGTCTCGGGTACAACGACGCATTCTGGGGTCATGAGTACGGCTACACCAAGGCGGACTTTACGAATCGCATCAACTACCTGATCGCCGAGTGCAACAAGAACGGTACCAAGGTCGTGGTCAACGACTATCTGTGGAGCAACTACAACACGCTCGCGCAGTACAAGGCATGGGGTGCGGATCTGCGCGCGCAGATCGACGAGAAGTTCGTGTTCTTCCGCAGTGAGCTCAAACGCCTTGCCAAGGAGACGGACGGCATCTATGTCAGCCAGGAGGACACCTGGGGCGATCTGATCATCGGCTACGCCAACGCCAACGACGGTGTGCACCCGGTGAACGCAGGTCATGAATTTATGGCGACCGCGCTTCTCGAAGCGATGGGTCTTGCCTGATAGAACGGAGAAACGGCATGAAATTTGTTCAGAAACTGACAGCGACCGCGGCGGCATTGGCGTTGACGTTCACCGCAGTGCCGATGGCGGCATCTGCCGGCGGCAAAGGCGACTTTGACCAAAACAACAAAGTGGATACCAACGACGTGCGCAGGCTGATGACCACGCTTGCCAAAGGAGAAGAAACGAGCATGACCCAACAACTGTGGACGGACTTCGACTGCGACAGCAAGCTCTCCACCTCCGATGCGCGGTTGTTGTTGTCGGCGGTGATGGTGGATTCGCTGACCCCCGTTACGAACTATGCGAAACCGACGGGTCAAGACTGGTGGGGCGAAAACTCCATCAGCGTGCTCGGAGACAGCATCTCGTTCGGCGTGGGCACGTCGAACGACGGCACCAACAGCAACGTGACGCAGTTGACAGGCGGCATCCCCGAGCGCAGTTACGTCAGCTTTGTCAAAAAAGCGGTGCAAAAAGCCAACAGCGGCAAGATGAACTACGGCTTCACCTCGGCGTACCCGACGGCGTGGCCGGGTGTCGCGCGTTCGGAAGAGATCCATGCGTGGCCCGATCGCACCGAAGAGAGCGGCAGTGTGGACTGGGTGTGCGACAACAACGACGACGGCAACCGCTTGACGTCCATCGGTATGACGTCGGTGATACCGTGGTCGACGATCACCTATCGTCTGCGTAAGGATTACTACAGCAAGTACAGCTACTTCTGTGTGTACTATGACGCGGTGGACAACGGCGCTTCCTTCTGTATCGCCAATGGTTCGGGCGGCGAAGTGGCGGACGTCAACGGCAGCAAAGCCTACGTTTCCACGAAGAGCGACGTGCGCATCACCAAGCGCACCGCGTTTTACAAACTGTCCGATTGCCCCAAAGACAGCAACGGCATCCCGAAGATCATCATCTGCCATGACGGCACGACGAACCCCGTCACCATCACGGGTATCGGCTATTACAAGACCCTTCCCAAAGCGAACAACGGTGACGGTTACGTGACCTTCAACAGCTTCACCCGCGGCGGCATCAGCTTGATCAACCTGAGCGACACGGTGCTTGATCAAGCGACGTCGGCGGACACCTTCATCATGGGTCTGGGCTTCAACGACTTCAATTTCAACCACGTCCGTGTCAACAACGGCGAGTTCAAAGCGAAGATCGACACGCTCATCCGTCTGTGCAACGAAAAGGGTACGAACGTCATCGTCAACGATTACGCCATCCGCAATCCGGAACTGTACAGCGGTTGGACGGATTCCCAGAAAACGGCAAACGCCATCGTCAAGAGCGAACTTCGTCGTTTCGCGAAAGAGACGGGTGGCGTCTACATCGACCAAGAAGCCATCTGGGGCGACGCGTTGTACGACTCGGTCAACGACAAGAACGAGATCGGCGCGAGCAGTTCGATGACGAAGGGCGACCAGATCCACCCCAATCACGCCGGTCATAAGATGATGGCGAAAGCGGTCGTGGCGGCGCTCGGCTTGGAATTTACGGAGTCGTGGAGCTAAAGCCGAGACATTCTCGAAACAGAACGGAGAGATACACGTATGAAACTGATGAAAACGATCACGGCGACGGTCGCGGCGGTCGCGCTGACCCTTACGGCGGTGCCGATGGCGGCGTCTGCCGCCGGCAAAGGCGACTTCGACCAAAACAGCCGATTGGACACCAACGACGTGCGCAAGCTGATGAACACGCTTGCCAAAGGGGAGGGCTATACGAAGACGCAGATGCTTTGGGCGGATTTTGATTTCGACAGCAAGCTTTCCACCTCCGACGCGCGCCAGCTGTTGTCGGCGGTGATGATGGATTCGTTGACTCCCGTCACGAACTACGCCAAACCCACCGGCGAAGACTGGTGGGGTGAGAACGCGGTGGCGTTGCTCGGCGACAGTATCTCGTGGGGCGCGGGCACCGAGTGCTCGTCTGTCAACTCGAATCCCGCGTTGTCCGTGGGCGGTATTCCCGAACAGAGCTACGTCAGCTATGTGAAAAAGGCGATCCAAAACGCCAACGGCGGCAAGATGAACTACGGCTTCACCTCGGCGTATCCGACGGGTTGGGCGGGCAACTATAACGGTCGTTCGGAAGAACTGCACGGCTGGCCCACGCGTGACAATGACTCCAACGGCGACACGGCGTGGGTTTGCGACAATAACGACGACGGCAATCGCCTGATGTCCATCGGCTTCACCTGCGTGACGCCGTGGAAAACGATGACCTATCAACCCCGCAAGGATTACTACAGCAAGTACAGCTATTTCTGCGTCTACTACGACGCGGTGGACAACGGCGCGTCGTTCTGTATCGCCAACGGTTCGGGCGGCGAAGTGGCGGACGTCAACGGCAGCAAAACCTACGTTTCCACGAAGAGCGACGTGCGCGTCACCAAGCGCACCGCGTTTTACAAGCTGTCCGATTGCCCCAAAGACAGCAACGGCATCCCGAAGATCATCATCTGCCATGACGGCACGACGAACCCCGTCACCATCACGGGTATTGGCTACTACAAAGCGCTCCCGAAGGCCGGTAACGCCGACGGCTACGTGACCTTCAACAGCTATTCGCGCGGCGGTGCGATGCTGTCGAAGCTGTCCTACACGGTGCTTGAGCAAGCCGCCAAGGCGGACACGCTGATCATGAGCCTCGGCTTCAACGACGCGTGCTGGGGTGCCAACAGCGGTTGCTCGCGCGAGGACTTCCTCGATCGCATCGACTTCCTCATCGAGAAGTGCAACGAAAACGGCACGCAGGTGGTCGTCAACGACTTCACCTGGAGCAACTACAAAACGGTGTCGCCCTACACCGGCTGGAACGCCTCGATGCAGGCGGAGCTGGATTGGCGCTTTGAGAATTTCAGCAAGGCCTTGAAGCGTCTTGCCAAAGAAACGGGCGGTGTGTACGTCGACCACGAAGCGATCCTCGGCAGCGACGTGATCATCCCGTTGTTGCCCGACACGGTGCACCCGAATGCAGAGGGTCACAAGCTGATCGGTCAAAACGTGATCGCGGCGCTCGGACTCAGCGACTACTACACGACGTCTTGGAAATAAGAACAAAAGCGGCGCCCCTCCTGAGAAAAGGGGGGCGCGTTGCTTTTTGCCGGAGGATGAAACGACATGAAACGAATTTTGGCAACGATCCTGACGGGAGTGATGCTCATGACGGCGAGCGCGTGTGCGGAGACGGCAACGCCCTCCTACGAAAAGGTCAACAACGACGTGATCAATGTGACACCGACCGATGTGTTCGGGGAGCACTCCATCACCATCCTCGGCGACAGCATGCCGCACGGCGCATGCACCGAGGATATCACCACGAAGAGCTGGCCCGCTTTGCTCAAGCAGGCGATCAACGGCAAATCGGGGGACAACAACTACGGCTTCACCTCCATCGAGGGTACGCTGTGGAGCAACCCCATGAGCTACGAAATGCACCGCTTCCCCGAGACGGAGGAAGGCTTCAAAAATCCCGGCGAGAGCGGTGACGGCTGGACGGAATACCGCACCGCCGAGCTGCTCGGCACGAAGGGACTCGGCAGCAGCAAGAAGGGGGCAACGCTCACCCTCTCGCCGCAAAAGACGTTCAAGTTCTTCTGCGTCTATTATCAGGCGGGACCCGATTACGGCACGTTTGACGTGAAGAACGCCGACGGCGACGTGATCCTGTCGGTGGACGCGACGGCGGAGGAAGCAAACTTTGCCCGCACCGAGATGCTCGACATGAGCGCGCTCGGCGAAGAAAACCAGATCGTGCTGGAGGCGACTTCGGAAAAGGAGATCATCTTCACCGGCATCGGTTACTACGACACCCCGGGCGGCGTAGTCGTCAGCAACTACTCGAACGGCGGCTTGCAGCTTGCCGGCACCGGCAAGACGGCATCGGGCGAAACGACGGGTCTCGACACGAAGTTCCTTGAGATGGCGGCGAAGTCCGGCACACTCGTGTTTTCGCTCGGCTACAACGACGCGTACTTTTCTTCGGACATGGATCTCTTTGCGGAGAAGATCGATCTTTTGATCGCGTGTGCGAACGAGAACGGCACCAAGGTCATCGTCAACGACGTGGTGTGGGATACCTCGGGCGGTGACCGTAAATGGCTGGCGATGCACCCGAAGATCCAAAAGGTGAAGGATCAGCTGAAGCGCCTTGCCGAGGAAACGAACGGCATCTACCTTGATCAGCAAGCCATCTGCGGCGATGCGATCCTCGACACGCTCGGTGACGGGGTACACCCGAACGCCGAAGGACACGCCATGCTTGCGCAGTCCATTTTGCAGGCGATGGGATTGCAGGAGGACACGGCAAATGAATGAAAAACAGTTCGGCTCGTATGAAAAGAGCGGGGCGTCTACGCTGAAAATGGGCGTGAAGATCTTCGGCTATGCGGTGCTGTCGGGTGTCGTGGCGCTGATGATGTTCTTCTCGCTCAACATGATCTCCAACGGGCTGTTCAGCACGCCGATCGGCTACAACCGCTGTGAAAAAGGCCCCAACGGTGAGAAGATCATTCTCGAGACCGTCTATTACGACGAGGATCACCCCGTCGGTTCGGAAAAGGAAACGGGCGACAGCGAAACGCGCTTCAACGAGACCATCGTCGGCGCCAAAAACGAGCTGTCGCAGGTGATGATCGTGGTGTTTGACGTGATCGAGCAGATCCTGATGCTCGCGGTGTTGTACGTCATGTGTGGTTATTACGTTTACCGCGAGGGCGACCGCGACCGCAACCTTGAAAAGCATCACGACCGTGCGCCGACTCCTTGGCGCGGACTGTGGATCGGGTTGATCGCCTTCTTGCCCACACTGATCCCGATGATTCTGTTGATCCTCGGCAAGTGCGGTGTCAACGCCGCGTCGGCACAGTCGATCTATAACCTGCTGACGCCCTGCTTCTCGCCGCTCAATAACGCCATTGCGCCGATCGCGCAGTATACGACGGCAACCATGCTGGAGGCTTGGCAGTTGATCCTGTTGCTCCTCCTGCCGATGACGACGATCCCCGTGTGCGCGGTGAGCTACACGCTCGGTCACAAGCGCGTGTTCAAAAAGCTGCTGAAGAAAAAACGCGCGTGATAGGGCAATGATATCGAACGCAAAGGTGTTCGGTGATATAGTCGCCTTGAGGCGACTGTGATATTCACGCATAAAGCGTGAGTGATATATCGTTCTGCGAACGATGTGAAGGAGTCCGCTCACGCGGACGGAATGAAAAAAACGAGGTGCATTCTGCACCTCGTTTTTTGTTGTGATATGTGAGGATTGCGTAGGGAACGGCCTATGTGCCGTTCCGTTTCGGTGCACCTGCGCCGCGGCGGCACCAAGGCGCCGCCCTACGTCAACCGATGGAGTCGCGCGGTGCGGAAGGAACGAAAACAGGACGAGCGGGTCTTCGCTCGTCCTGTTTGTGATTTATGGGTACGGTCAGTCTTCGTACGGGCGGATGCGCAACGTCGCGCCGACGGATTCACAGATGGCGGCGGCTGTTGCCTGCTCTTCTTTGGAGGTGACGGGTTCGCCCACCACCGTCATCACCACGTGCGGCACGTAGGCGGTGCACTCCTTGGTGAAGCGGAGCATCGCGTCGAACGAGGGCGCGCCGAACTTCGGGCGCACGACCGCTTCGTAGTCGGCGGCGTTGGTGGCGTTGAGGCTGACGGACACGGTATCGATCAACCCTTGCAAGCGCGGGGCGGTCGGCTCTCCGTGGATGAGGTCGGCAAGACCGTTGGTGTTGATGCGCAGAGGGATGTCGTGATGCGCTTTGACGTAGCGCGCGACCTCAAGCAGGTCGTCGAGGCGCTCGGTCGGTTCGCCGTAGCCGCAAAACACGATCTCCTTGAACGCGGACAGATCGTACGCGTCGATGGCGGCGCACACCTCCTCGACGGTCGGTTCGCGGTCGAGCCACAGCGGATCTGAACCGTAGACGCTGTCGCGGCTTTGGCGCAGGCAGAAGGTGCAGTCGCACGGACAGCGGTTGGTCATGTTGATATACAGTCCCGAAAGTACGGGATAGGCGATGGTCATCATAGGGGATCTACCTCCGAATTTTTTTAGAGATGTTTTTTCAGTTTTAAGCGGTCAAGAGCCGCGGCGAGAAGCACAAACACCACGGCGCTGGCCACGCATTGCATCAAGCTCGGGAGAAGCCCTGCAAGCGGTGCGACCCAGTTGGAGGTGATGAGCGCTTCGTACACATAGTAGCCGCCGATGCACACCGCAAAGGACGGCAACAAGCCGAGCAGGTTGCGCGGGCAAAGGAGCTTGTCGCGGCGCGCGGTGAAAAAGAAGACGGCAGCGGCTTTGATGACCGCCGAGCCGGGCGCCCAGATGGGGTAGCCCGAAAGCACGTCTGCCAACGCGGCACCCACAGCACCTACGGCCGCCGCGTGCGGATGCGGCAACATACACGCCGCAAGATAGATAAAGGCATCGCCGACATGGATGTATCCCATGTGCGACGGGATGCGAAGAAGCGTCGTCGCGGCAAAGACGAGAGCGGCCAACACGCCGCTGATGCATAAGCGATAGTACGTTTGTTTCATGCGTTCTCAGAGCTCCGTCAAACAGTCTTCAAAGCACAGACCGTCGGTGTCGGGCAGATCCCGTTCCACCGTGCGGTGCAGGGCTTTGGCAATAAACGAGGAGGCGTGCGTCACCGCGTCAAGAAGCGTGGCACCGTTCACCAGATCCGCCGTCAGCACGGAGGAAAACACATCGCCCGTTCCCGCGCGACACGGGCCGACCTTGCGCTCGCGCACGATCGCCGTCGGGTGTCCGACCTCATAGAGAAAATTCCAAAGCTCCTCTCCCTGTGACAAGCCCGAAATCACGATGCGGCGCGGTCCGAGTGCCGTGACCGTTTCGCACAGGGCTTTTAAGTCTGCTTCGGTCATATCCTCGCGGTAGGGAACATCCGCGAGCAGACACGCTTCGGTGAGGTTCGGGGTGATCACATCGGCAAAGGGGAGCAGTTCCTTCATCTTGGCGGCGAGCGCAGGGGAAAAGGAAGGGTAGAGCTTGCCGTTGTCGCCCATGACGGGGTCGACGACCGTCAGCGTGCCGTCGGTGGCAAACTGCTCGAAAAAGCGCTTCACGATATCGATCTGATGCGGTGAGCCGAGATAGCCCGTCAGGATCCCCTCAAAACGCAGATCGAGCGCCTTCCACTCGGTCATATACGCGTCCATATGGTCGGTGAAATCGGTGTGATAAAACCGATCGTATCCCGTGTGGTTTGAGAAGATCGCCGTCGGGAGCGGACAGCACTGGAGCTTCATCGCGGAGATAATGGGGATGGAGACCGTGAGCGAACAGCGTCCGAAACCGCAAAAATCGTTGATCACGGCGACCTTTTTTTGACGATTGTGAGGCACAACGGCACCTCCCTCTTGCTTTTTTATCGAACCTACTATATACTATATTTGGTGTTATGAAAATAGTCAGAAAAGGAGAAAAATATAATACCAGATGAAATATCGAGTGGAAAAAAAGGCGGACAAACCCGCCTATTTGCAATTGTATCGACAGATGCGCGATGACGTGGTGGCGGGGGTGTTTCGCTACGGCGACAAGTTGCCCTCAAAGCGCCTGCTCGCGGAAGAGGCGGCGGTGTCGGTCGTGACGGTAGAGCACGCGTACGCGATGCTTGCGGAGGAAGGCTACATCGAGCCGCGCGAGCGAAGCGGCTACGTCGTGGTGTTTCGTACCGAGGACGGCTTCACGGGGGAAGGGGAGCGCGAAGCGTTGCCCCTTGTGCGCGAGACGACCGTTTCGCCGTCGGCGTTTCCGTTTTCGTTGTATGCCAAGACGATGCGCCGCGTCATCAGCGACTATGGTGAGCGCTTGTTGGAGCGTTCGCCGAACGCCGGATGCGTGGAGCTTCGCCGCGCGATCGCACGGTATCTCGGGCGCAGTCAGGGCATCAATGTTGCGGAGGATCAGATCGTCATCGGGGCGGGGTCGGAATATCTCTACACCTTGATCGTTGAGCTTCTCGGGCGTGAGCGCGTGTACGCCATCGAAAACCCGTCCTATCAGCGCATCGAGCAGGTGTACCGTGCGGCGGGATTGACGCCGCTTCGTCTGCCGCTCGGCGCGGACGGCATCGAAAGCGCGGCGCTCCGTGCGGCGAAGGCGGATGTGCTGCACATCTCGCCTTACCGCAGTTTCCCGAGCGGTGTCACCGCCTCCGCTTCCAAGCGGCACGAATATCTGCGCTGGGGGGAGCAAGACGAACGCGTTCTTGTGGAGGACGATTTTGAGTCGGAGTTTGCCTTGACCGACAAGCCCGCCGAGACGCTCTTTTCCCACACGCGTCGGGACAACGTGATCTATCTGAACACGTTCTCGAAAACCGTGTCTCCCGCTCTGCGCGTCGGCTACATGGTGTTGCCGCGTCGACTGTGCGAGACGTTTGAGCAAAAGCTCGGGTTTTATTCGTGCACGGTGGCGACGTTTGAACAACTGGTACTCAGCGAACTCTTGAACGGCGGCGATTTTGAGCGGCACATCCATCGGGTGCGCCGTCGCCTGCGCAAAGAATCGAGTGAAGGGAGAGCGGACGAATGAAACGGATAGGGGCGATTTGTTTGATGTTGACGGTGTTGCTCGGCGGATGCGCGGCAACACCCGCCGCGCCGTCGCTTGAAGAACGGCTCGTGACCATCGACGGCGCGCAAAACACGCGCGACATCGGCGGTGTTGTCACGCTTGACGGGCGCACCGTCAAAACGGGAATGCTCGTGCGCGGTACGGAGCTCGACGGGCTCGGGGATGCGCGGTTTTGCGTCGATGAAGAGGCGCGGGATGCGGCGATGGAGATGTTCGGCTTTGTGTGCGATTTCGATCTGCGTGCGGCGGAGCTTGACGGATACGTCTCGCCGCTCGGTGACGAGGTGACCCACACGTTTTTTGCCGCGCCGATGTATGAAGAGGTGTTTGAAGAGGACGGAAAGGCGGCGCTGAGGCGGATGTTTACGGCGCTTGCCGACGGAGCGAACTACCCGATGTATCTGCACTGCACGTACGGTGCCGACCGCACGGGTACGCTGGTGTTCCTGCTACAAGGTGTGCTCGGTGTGTCGCAGGAGGATATGCTGCGTGAATACCGCTTGACGGCGCGCACTTTTCCCGCGTATCTCACAAACGGCGATCTGCAACCGTTGCTTGACGGACTCAGCGCCTACGAGGGCAATACGCTCGGCGAACGCATCGAAACGTTTTTGCGGACCGATGTCGGCGTGACGGCGGAGGAGCTGGAATCGATTCGCGCGGTGTTGCTGGAATGAGTTGCAGGGCGCGGAAGAAGGGCAATGAAGAATGAAAAGTGAAGAGTGAAGAATGAAGGAGTCGGCTTCGCCGACGGAATGAAAAACCCGAGGTGCGTTGCACCTCGGGTTTTGTTGTGATATGTGAGGATTGCGTAGGGAACGGATTCATCCGTTCC
>JAFQFZ010000050.1 GCA_017398425.1 Clostridia bacterium
TCGCGTCAATTCACCTTCAGGTGTAGCCGCCGAAGGCGGCGCGGGTGTTTGCGGGGTTTCATAACGGACGCTGACGCGGCGGGCACCTCATCAGTCTCGCCTGCGGCTCGACAGCTTCCCCTCAAGGGGAAGCCTTGTTCGAATGTTTACAGGTTGCAGTGCAACACATGCGGTTGGCAAACCGTTCCATGCGCTTACAAGCGCGGCCTGTAACGGCCCCTTATAGGGGCAGTGCAAACCACCGGCTAAGCTGGTGGTTTTGATTGACTTTATTTGATTTCTTGTTCCAATCCGACAAACAGTTCCGAGTCGAAGAAGTCATGAATGGTAATACCCAATCCGTCGCAGAGCTTTTTGACAGTGGAAACGGTGGTGCTGTTGTTGCGTCCGCTGACAATATTGTTCACAGTAGACTGTGTAATCCCGCTTATATTACTCAATTTATTGATAGAAATATCGTGTTCTTGGCACAACTCAATAATTCGTTGTCGAATCGCTTCGCCTACGGTCATGGGTATCACCTCTTTTCAAGTAAAATCATAGCGTTCCACACTTGAAAAGATTACCCCTTTTGAGTTAAAATAACTCAAAAGGGGTGGCGATATGAAAGCGTGCACATTTTTCGGTCACAGAGATTGCCCGAATACCATCAAAGAAAAACTACAAGACGTTCTGGAAGAGCTGATCATCCACCACCATGTCGATACGTTTTATATCGGCAATCAAGGGCAATTCGATGCCCTTGTCTACCGCACATTGCAGGAATTAAAGAAACCCCATCCGCACATTCGCGTCACCGTCGTGCTCGCCTATATACCCGGCAAGAAAACAGAGGACGACCACTACGACGATACCATACTTCCCGATGGCATCGAATCCATACCACCCCGCTATGCGATCTCTTATCGCAACGACTGGATGCTAAAGAAAGCCGATTACGTCGTCACCTATATCACACACCCTTTCGGCGGCGCCGCACAATATGCCGAGAAAGCCATACGACAAAAGAAACCGGTAATCAACCTCGTAGATACACAATAAAAGAAGCCACAACTTCCATTTAAAGGATGAAATCTGCGTTGCAGATGAAATCCACTATCGTGGATGAAATGAAACCCGTCCTTTATTCCGACGAAGTCGGATTTCATCACGAAGTGATTTCATCCATCATTGATGGATTTATCCCGTCCTGGGGGACGGATTTCGATGAAAAAAAGACTTCACTTTCGTGAAGTCTTTTTTTCTGGTGCGAGCGACGGGTGTCGGTGCAGGGAGGTAGACTCTACCTTGTCTTTTGGTACAAGTAAAACCACCGCTTGGGATCAACTCCAACGGGGCTAAAAACGTCACACCGTGACGTTTTCTTCACTAACGTTTGCAACAATCGATTTTCCTGTGTCGCAAAGTGTTGCGACTTGTAAAATCGTGTTGCGGCACAGCCCGTCGTGCTTCCTGTTTCCGCCACCGGCGGCGGTCGCACTCCGGTTCTTTTCAAGTCCCGTTTCGCAAATGCAAACAAAAAGAACCCAACCTTGCGGTTGAGTTCTCTTTGTTTGGTGCGAGCGACGGGACTTGAACCCGTACGTCAACGACACACGCCCCTCAAACGTGCCTGTCTGCCAATTCCAGCACGCTCGCACATATTCTTTTGACTCCGCATTTCCTGCGGCGCGAGTTGTATTATAACACCCTCTTGGCAGTCTGTCAACCGCTTTTTTGGAATTTGTGAGAGAAAATCCGAAGTTTTTCAAGAAAATGAACAAGGGGAGGGGGCAAAGCGCCTTTCGGAATGCGGCCTTTTGCACGGTGGGCGGCGATATATCTTGTGCTTTTCGGCGTTGTATGGTATGATGGACGGCATAGCTGTGAGATAGAGCGGGAGGGTTTGTGATGAAGCGTGCGATTATGGCAGTTCTGTTGAGTGCGGTGATGTTGGCTTCGGGGTGCGGCGACGCATCGATTTTGCCGACGGAGCCGTCGACGGCTGTAACTGCTGTCACCACCACCGCGGTACCGACCACCACCGCCACGACGGTACCGACCGAACCGCCCAAGCCTGTCAATCTGCTGGAGGACGAAGCGGTAACCGCGCAGATCGAAGCGATCGCCGCACCGTACCATCCTGTCGGTTTGCAGGTCGCCGTTGTCAAAGACGGTGAGGTGGCGGGCGTATACGCGAGCGGTTGGGCGACGGTGGATACCGACCCGATGACGGTCGATCACAAGATCCGCATCGCCTCCGTTTCCAAGGTGATCACCGGTATGGCGGCGATGCTCGCGATCGAAGACGGCGCGCTCGATCTCGATGCGGATCTGGCGACCTATTGGGATACGACGGTACGCAATCCGTCCTATCCCGATGTGCCCATCACCATGCGCCATCTGCTGACGCATACCTCGTCCATCACGCCGCTCTACGGTTGGGATTATTCCTCGCGTTACGACGACGTACGTGCGCGCTTTGCTTATCATTACGACGCGACCAAACCGGGTGAAATGTACAGCTGGATGTACAATAACTACGGCCTGCACATCGCCGGTATGACGGTGGAGCTTGCCACGGGCCGACATCTCGACGATCTGCTTCACGAGCGTGTGTTTGCACCGCTCGGCATTGATGCGGCGTTCCATGCGGGTGATCTCGAAGCGACCGATCTGCTTGTGACGCGTTACAACGAAAACGGCTACGTCGTGCATACGGTGGAGGATCAACTGGCGGTGCATGCAGACGACAGGATCGGCGGCAACGGCACCCACTTTTCGGGCGGACTGACCATTTCGGCGGGGGATCTGGCGAAGCTGGCGGCTTTGCTCGCCAACGACGGTGCGTACCAAGGACAGCAACTGCTCGATCCGTCATCGGTGGCGCTGATGGAAACCTGCATGGACGGCACGTGGGGCAACGAGATCTCGCAGGCGATCCCGCTGTGTTACCGTGAGGGCATCTGCGGACGCGAATCGCTCTACTACCATTCGGGCAAGGCGCACGGCGTGCACAGTATGTTTTCCTATGATCCCGTCGAAAAAGACGGCGTGATCATGATCAGCGTCGGTGCGGATACGGTGCATTACGACTACGATTTTACAGGGCTTGCTTATGAATTGAGCGAGCATTTATACGGCATACTTTGATAGCAAGGAGAGCGTCATGCAACAAAGAGAAACCGTATCCCGTCGGGCTTTGCCAAAGGGTTTATGTTCATGCCGCTCATTGTGCGTACTGGCGTTTGCGGTCGGCTATCAATAACAAAACGTCCGCGGCTCCTTTCGGGGAACCGCGGACGTTTTGTCTTATTGGCAATAGGGGCAGGGGGTGTAGCCTTTTTGCTCGGCGGCGGCCAGGTTGAACGCCCAGAAGTAGCTGTCGTCAAAGTGGTCGCATCCGTAGGTGTGATACAACTCGCTGCCGTCATCGGGGACGACCACCACGTATTCCTCGTAAAACCAGAGCTTGGAGCTTTGCTCTTGGATGGTGGCTTCCTGATCCACGATGGTGAGGTTTTGCTCGTTGATGGTGGCGGATTTGTTGTCGATCTCCTGATTTAATTTGTCGATCGTTTGTGTCTTTTCGTCCACGGCGGTTTGCAGATCGCCGGACTGCATCCATTGAAACACGTTGATGACGACGGAGGCGATCAGCACCGCCGCCAGACAAATGCACAGGATCGGCATCGCAAGACCGCGCTTCGCACGAGGCGGCTTCGGTTGAAGGGGTGCATTTTGTCGGAAATTGGTTGACTCTGTCGGGACTTTTGCGGGGATGGCATCTTCCCGAACGGTTACCACGGGCATCTTCGTCGGGACAGGGGATTCGATTTTGAGTCCGCAGGTACCGCAGAAGACGGCACCGTCCGGCAACGGTGTACCGCAATGAGGACAATGCATAATGATCGCTCCTTGTACTTTTTTTACCAGTATAGCAGAACGATCGACAAGTTGCAACAAAAAAAGGAGGCGATTCTCGCCTCCTTTTCACACTCATGTTTTCTTTTTGGTACGGGCTTTGCAACGCGGACAACCGACGTCGATCTCGCCCTTGCCCTTCGGTACGCGGATGACCGCGCGGCAGGAGGGGCATTTAAAATAGCAGTGTGTCTTGCGTTCGCGCCACTTACGGCGGTGCAGACGAAACCACGTTTTGATCTTTCCCGTAAACCGCACGTAGCGGTCGCGTTCCACCTGTCTGGCGAGGATGTTGCGCGACATCATACGCGCCAACGACCAGAGGATCAGCCCGAGCGCCGGGAGATAGGCGATCAGATGCAGATAGGGGATGCGGAAGAACTGCAGGATCAGCGAGATTCCCAGCAGGATCAGCGACAGGATCGACAGAAAACGGGAAAACTCATCCTGTCCGTACCGACCGACCATGAATTGTTGAAGCTTGTATCCGAGATTGGCAAAAAAACCGCGTCGCAAAGCGATCGCTCCTTTATGTGTGAAGTGCTCTCAGCATAGCACACAAATGTGTACACGCTGTTTCGAGAGTGTAAATTTAGATCTCACCGCTGAAAAACGCCATGGCACCGTGACGGTGTATCAGGCTTTCGGCGGCTTGAAACAGCGCCTCGGCGCTGTGGATACGGTCGTTTTGTTCGCGCAGAGACAGTTGCATTTGCGTCGGGAGCGACCGGAAATACGTCCGCGCCGCCGTACTGCGTTGCAACAGATCGTGCAGATCCTTATACGGCATAACAGCATCACCTCAACGGGTAGGATGCTCCGTGCCGCTTCGATTATGCGCGGTGTTCTTCAAGGTAGCGTTCGACGATCGCCGCCGCCGAGGCGACGTAGTCGCCGCACGGGCGCTTTTGATAGTAGGTTTCGGTGCGGGCTTCGGGTGCGCCTCCGACCGTCACTCCCTCAAGGAGCTCGCGGCAAATGATGGAACCGTTCTCCTCGCGGAAGCGATCCGCAAGCGCGCGCACGTGTTCGTAGAGTTCTTTTTTGGCCGCACCCGTTTCGGGTGTCGCGTAGCCGTAAACCAGACCGGCGACCATGAACATACCGCTGCAGGCACCGCACACCTCGCGCATACGCCCCATGCCGCCGCCGAACGACGAGCTGAGCTTCATGGCGGTTTCGAGCGGCAGTCCGAGCTCTTCGCAGAATGCGCCGAGCACCGCCTGTGCACAGTTGTAGCCGTCGCAAAATAACGCTTTGGCGTTGGTTGCATGATCCATCAAAATAACCTCGTTTCCGTTGGGAGTTTGCGTGTTTTCAGTATAGCGTGCGCGACGACGGTTGTCAACGGGTATCCCGTGTCGAACGGGGTCGGATTTTACATAAATTACAATTTTTGCACTTCGGATTCGTCAAAATCTACATTCTCGACAAATTGAAGTTTTTTTGTCAAATCACTTGATTTCGGAGCGATAAAAAGGTAGAATATAGATAAGATTTCCCGTGAGGAGGGTGCGGTATGCGTAAAGACTGTTTGACGATTTGCCGATCGGTTTTGTCGCGCCGTTTTTTGCCTTCTTCCCGATACCAAGGGATTCTTGCGGAAACATAAGCGTAGTGCACCAAAAATGCACTGCGCTTTTTTCATTTGACTCGCATGGGAGGATGATTTTCAATGGCAAAGAAAGCAGCAATCATTATGGGAAGCGACAGCGATCGTCCCATCGTCCAAAAGGCGATGGACAAGCTCGCCTCGTTCGGCATCCCCTACGAAACGCACATTTTCTCCGCGCACCGCACTCCGGTGCAGGCGGCGGAGTTCGCGCGCTCGGCGCGTGATAACGGCTTCGGTGTGTTGATCGCCGCCGCCGGCAAAGCGGCGCATCTGGCGGGTGCGCTCGCGGCGCAGACCACCCTGCCCATCATCGGCATCCCCGTCAAGTCCTCGACGCTCGACGGACTGGACGCTCTGCTCTCGACGGTGCAAATGCCTTCGGGTATGCCGGTCGCGACCGTCGCCATAGACGGTGCGGAGAATGCGGCGATCCTGGCGGCGCAGATCCTGGCGCTGTCGGATGACGCTCTTGCCGACAAACTGATCGCCATGCGCGAGGATATGACTGCCGCTGTGCTCAAGAAGGAAAAGGCACTGCAGGAAGAATTGTCCGCCAACTGATCCCCACATCAAACAGAGTAGGAGCAAAGAGTATGAAAGATACGATTCATGATGAATGCGGCGTGTTCGGCATCTTCGACCACGAAGAGATCAACGTGGCGGCGATGACCTATTCGGCGCTGTACGCGTTGCAACATCGCGGTCAGGAGAGTTGCGGCATCGCCATCAACGACGACGGTGTGATCAGCGGCTACAAAAATGTCGGCCTGGTCAACGAAGTGTTTGATGCCCGCACGCTCGGTCACCTCACCGCCGGACAAATGGCGGTCGGTCACGTGCGTTACAGCACGGCGGAGAACGGCGGTCGCGTCAACGCACAGCCGCTCATCGTCAACCATTGCAAGGGTTGTATGGCGATTGCCAACAACGGCAGCTTGACCAACGCCGCCGCGCTTCGCCGCGAGATGGAGCTGACCGGCTCGATTTTCCAGACCACCACCGATGTGGAGGTCATTGCCAACGCCATCGTTAAGGAACGCCTGACGGCGCGTTCGATCGAGCAAGCGATCGAGCAGGCGATGTACAAAATGGAAGGGTGCTACACGCTGTGCGTGATGTCCCCGAAAAAGCTGATCGCCGTGCGTGATCCGCACGGTTTCCGCCCGCTGTGCATCGGTCAGACGGAGTCGGGCGGCTACGTGTTCGCGTCCGAGAGCTGTGCGCTCGACGCGGTTGGTGCAAAAATGATTCGTGATGTGCGCCCGGGCGAGATCGTGATCGCGGACGAAGACGGACTGCGCTCCATCGAAACCCATTGCGGCAAGACGGACGGCGCGCTGTGCGTGTTCGAATATGTGTATATTGCGCGCCCCGACTCGGTCATCGACGGCACGAGCGTGCATGCCGCGCGTAAGCGCGCGGGCGTGTTGCTGGCGCGCGAGTCGCAGGTAGAGGCGGACGTCATCGTCGGCGTGCCCGACTCGGGACTCGACGCCGCCCTCGGCTATGCGCAGGAATCCGGCATCCCCTACGGCATCGGCTTCCTCAAAAATAAGTATATCGGGCGCACCTTCATTCAGCCCACGCAAAAGCAACGTGAAAATTTGGTGCGCATCAAGCTCAACCCCATCGCCGAAACGGTCAAGGGCAAGCGTGTGGTGCTCATTGACGATTCCATCGTGCGCGGCACGACCAGCGCCCGCATCGTGAAGTTGCTCCGTGAAGCGGGTGCCACCGAAGTGCATATGCGCATCGCCTCGCCGCCTGTTGTTTGCCCGTGCTACTACGGTGTGGACATCTCCAAGAAGGAGGATATGCTCGCGTGCCGTCACACGATCGACGAGATCCGCGACATCATCGGCGTCGACACGCTGGCGTATCTGTCGGTGGACGGCGTGCGCGACCTGGCGGAAAACACGAAGATGGGCTTCTGCTCGGCGTGCTTCACCGGAAATTACCCCGTCGAAGTCAACGAAGGGGATATGAATATCAACAAGTACCAACGTAAATTCAGCGAGAAGCAATCGTAAAGGAGATCATGAGCTATGGAAAAGAGTTTCAGCGAAAGCTATAAAAACGCCGGCGTGGATATCACCGCCGGTTACGAAGCGGTTCGCTTGATGAAGGATCACGTCGCGCGCACCAAGACGAGCGGTGTGATGTCGGGTATCGGCGGCTTCGGCGGTCTGTTCATGCCCAACCTCGCCGGTATGCAAAAGCCGGTGCTGGTCAGCGGTACCGACGGTGTCGGCACCAAGCTGAAGATCGCGTTCCTGATGGACAAGCACGACACGGTCGGCATCGACTGCGTCGCGATGTGTGTCAACGACGTCGTGTGCTGCGGTGCAGAGCCGCTGTTCTTCCTCGACTACGTCGCGGTGGGCAAGAATGTGCCCGAGCGTGTGGCGGCGATCGTCAGCGGTGTGGCGGATGGTTGCGTCCAGGCCGGTTGCGCCCTCATCGGCGGCGAGACGGCGGAGATGCCCGGCTTCTATCCCGAAGACGAATACGATCTGGCCGGTTTCACGGTCGGTGTCGTGGACGAACCGAAGATCTTCGACAACACCAAAGTGGGCGAGGGCGACGTCATCATCGCGCTTCCCTCAAGCGGTGTGCATTCCAACGGCTTCTCGCTCGTGCGTAAGGTGTTCGACATCGAAAACGCCGACTTGAAGATGTACAGCAACGAGCTGGGCATGACGCTCGGCGAGGCGCTCCTCACCCCGACCCGCATCTACGTCAAGCCGATGCTGGCCCTCGCTAAGGACGTGACCGTCAAGGCGGTCAGCCACATCACCGGCGGCGGCTTCTATGAGAACATCCCGCGCAGTCTGCCCGACGGCTTCACCGCCAAGATCGACAGCGCGTCTCTCAACATCCTGCCCATCTTCAAACTTCTGCAAGCAACGGGCAACATCCCCGAGCGCGATATGTTCAATACCTACAACATGGGTGTCGGCATGAGCGTGGTCGTGGCGAAGGAGGACGCGGACAAGGCGCTCGCGATCCTGCGTCAAAACGGCGAACAGGCGTACATCTGCGGCGAGATCGTCCGCGGCGACACCATCCTCTTCGCGTAAGGAGATCGCTATGAAAACCATCAAAACGGCGGTGCTGTGCAGCGGCGGCGGCACCAATCTGCAAGCCATCATCGACAGCGCGGCCGCAGGCGCTCTGCCGCACGCGGAGCTGGCGCTTGTCGTCGGCAGTAAGCCGGGGATCTATGCGCTTGAGCGCGCGACGGCGGCAAGCATTCCGTCGGCGGTCGTGGCGCGTCGGGAGCATCCCGACCAGGCGGCGTTTGAAGCGGCGCTTTGTGCGCTTCTCGAGGAATACGAGATCGAGGTCATCGTGCTGGCAGGCTTCCTGACGGTGCTGTCCGAGAGCTTTGTCAAGCGCTATCCTGAGCGCATCCTCAACGTGCACCCTTCTCTCATTCCGTCTTTCTGCGGCGACGGCTTCTACGGTCTGCGTGTTCACGAGGCGGCGCTCGAAAAGGGCGTCAAGGTGACGGGTGCCACCGTACACTTTGTCAACGAGATCACCGACGGCGGTCGCATCATCGCGCAAAAGGCGGTCGAGGTCAAAGAGGGGGATACCCCCGAAACGTTGCAGCGCCGCGTGATGGAAGAGGCGGAGTGGAAATTGCTTCCCGCCGCTCTCGAGACGGTGTGCAAACAACTCAGTGAATAAAAACATCAACATAAAAAGGAGAATCGGTCTTATGGTATCGTTTCTGAAAGAGCTGTCCGGCAATGCGTATCCCGGACGCGGCATTATGATTGGCAAGTCCGAGGGCGGCGACCAAGCGGTCATTGCCTACTTCATCATGGGTCGTTCGGTCAACAGCCGCAACCGCGTGTTTGTGCCGTTCGAGCAGGGCATCCGCACCCAAGCGCACGATCCTGCGCTGTTGTCGGATCCGTCGCTGATCATCTACGCGCCCGTGCGCGTGATCAACGGCACCACCATCGTCACCAACGGTGACCAAACGGACACCGTCTACGACTTCCTCAAGGAAGGCAAGACCTTTGAAGAGGCACTTCGCACCCGCGAGTTTGAGCCTGACGCTCCCAACTTCACGCCGCGCATCAGCGGTGTGGTGATGCCCGCCGACGGCGACTTTGCCGCCAAGATGAGCATTTTGAAGAGCGACGACGGGCGCGATTCTTCCTGCGTGCGCTACACGTTTGATTACGACAACATCGCCGCGGGCGAAGGTCGTTTCATCCACACCTACGAATGCGACGGCGATCCGATCCCGTCCTTCCGGGGCGAGCCGACCAAGGTCTCGATCGAAGGCGATATCGATACCTTCGCCAAGACGGTGTGGGAGAACCTCAATGAGGACAACAAGGTGTCCCTCTTTGTGCGTTACATCGATTTGAACAACGGCGGGGAAGAGACCCGCATCATCAACAAATTCAATTAAGGAAAGGATGAGCTTTCAATGGCGAGCGAACTCGAACTGAAATACGGTTGCAACCCCAACCAAAAACCTTCCCGCATTTTCATGGCCGACGGCAGCGAGCTTCCCATCACGGTGCTCTGCGGCAAGCCCGGCTTCATCAACTTCCTCGACGCGTTCAACAGCTATCAGCTCGTCCGTGAGCTGAAGGCGGCGACCGGTCTGCCGGCGGCCACCTCGTTCAAGCACGTCAGCCCGGCGGGTGCCGCTGTCGGCGTGCCGCTGGACGACACCCTGCGTCAGATCTACTTCGTCGGCGACGCGGAACTGTCGCCGCTTGCGTGCGCGTATGCGCGTGCCAGAGGCACCGATCGTATGTCGTCGTTCGGCGATTGGATCGCGCTGTCGGACGTGTGCGACGTGCCGACCGCCAAACTGATCCAACACGAAGTGTCCGACGGTGTCATCGCGCCCGGCTATGAGCCCGAGGCACTCGAGATCCTCAGATCCAAGCGCAAGGGCAACTACAACATCGTCCAAATGGACGAGAACTACGTGCCCGCCCCCATCGAGCACAAGCAGGTCTACGGCATCACCTTTGAGCAGGGGCGCAACGAGCTGAAGATCGACGATTCGTCGTTCGACAACATCGTCACCGCGAACAAGGAGCTCACCGAAGAGGCGAAGCGCGACCTCATCATTGCGCTCATCACCCTGAAATATACGCAGAGCAACTCGGTGTGCTATGCCAAGGGCGGTCAGACCATCGGTGTCGGCGCCGGTCAGCAATCGCGCATCCATTGCGTGCGTCTGGCGGGCAACAAGGCGGACATCTGGCATCTGCGCCAGCATCCGAAAGTCCTTGCCCTCCCGTTCCGTGGCGACATTCCGCGCCCCAACCGCGACAACGCGATCGACGTGTACATTTCCGATGAGTATGAGGACGTCATCGGTGATGCGGTGTGGCAAAACACCTTCACCGAGCAGCCCGCGCCCCTCACCCGTGAGGAGAAGCGTGCGTTCCTCGACACGTTCAACGACGTGGCGCTCGGCAGTGACGCGTTCTTCCCGTTCGACGACAACATCGAGCGTGCGCGTCGCAGCGGTGTGAAATACATCGTGCAACCGGGCGGCTCCATCCGCGATGATATCGTTATCGAAGCGTGCGACCGTTACGGTCTGACGATGGCGTTCACGGGCATTCGTCTGTTCCACCACTGATTGAAAGGAGCGACACATTCGCATGAAGCTGATGGTAGTCGGCGGTGGCGGCAGAGAGCATGCCATCATTAAAAAATTGAAAGAAAATCCCGCCGTGGAAACGATCTTTGCGCTTCCCGGCAACGGCGGTATCGCCGCGGATGCGACCTGTGTGCCGATCGGCGCGACGGATCTGGATGCCATTGTGGAGTTCGCCAAGAACGAAGCGATCGACTTTGCGGTCGTGGCTCCCGATGATCCGCTGGTGCTCGGCTGTGTCGACCGTCTCCTTGAGATCGGCATTCCCGCATTCGGTCCGAAGGCGAACGCCGCCATCCTCGAGGGCAGTAAGGTGTTCTCGAAGAACCTGATGAAGAAGTATCATATTCCGACGGCGGCGTACGAAGTGTTTGACGATGCCGCGAAAGCGCTCGCTTACGTCAAGGAAGCGGAATTGCCGCTGGTTGTGAAGGCGGACGGTCTGGCGCTCGGCAAGGGCGTTCTCATCTGCGAGACGCGCGAGCAAGCGATCGACGCGGTGGATTCCATCATGAACGATCACAAGTTCGGCAAGAGCGGCGATCAGATCGTGGTGGAGGAATTCCTCACCGGTCCCGAAGTGTCGGTGTTGTGCTTCACCGACGGCGAGTCGCTCGCCCCGATGGTCAGTTCGATGGACCATAAGCGTGCGCTCGACGGCGACAAGGGTCTCAACACGGGTGGCATGGGCACCGTGGCCCCGAACCCGTATTATACCGACGATGTGGCGGCTACATGCATGGAGACGATCTTCCTGCCCACCATCCGCGCAATGCAGAGCGAGGGACGCCCCTTCCAAGGTTGCCTCTACTTCGGCTTGATGCTTACGCCGAAGGGTCCGAAGGTGATCGAATACAACTGCCGTTTCGGCGATCCCGAGACGCAGGTGGTGTTGCCGCTCCTTGAGTCGGATCTGCTCACCGTGATGCAAGCGTGCGTGAACGGCACGCTCGCCGAGACGGACGTTCGTTTCTCGAAGGGCGCGGCGGCGTGTGTCATCATCGCGTCGGGCGGCTATCCCGAGAGCTACGAAAAAGGCTTTGTCCTGCACGGCTTGGATGAAAACGGCGGCGCCGAAGGCGTGATCGTGTATCATGCCGGCACCAAACTGCAAGACGGCAAGCTCGTCAACGCCGGTGGTCGCGTGCTCGGCGTGACGGCGACCGGCGACGATCTGCGCGCGGCACTCGACAAAGCGTATGCGGCGGTCGAAACGATCGGCTTTGACGGCAGCTTCTTCCGTCACGATATCGGCGCGCGCGCTCTGGCCGCAAACTAACCTCAACGACAACAAAAAGGAGGCACATCATCGTGTCTGTGTACCGTTTATTTGTAGAAAAGAAACCGCCGTATGCGGTGGAAGCCGGCAAGCTCTTGTCGGAGATCCGTTCGCAATTGCTCATCTCGTCGGTGGAATCGCTCCGATTCTTCAACCGCTATGATGTGGAAGGCATCGACGAAGCGTTGCTCAAGGCGACCGAGAAGACCGTTTTCTCCGAGCCCCAGCTCGACGACGTTTACACCGTGCTCCCCGAGACCGACGGCATCGTGTTTGCGGTGGAGTACCTGCCGGGTCAGTTTGATCAGCGCGCCGATTCCTGCGCGCAGTGCATCCAGATCGTGTCGCAGGGCGACCGTCCGCTCGTGCGCACCGCACGCGTGTACATCCTCGAGGGCAACATCTCCGATCAGGAACTCGCGGCGATCAAAAAGCACGTCATCAACCCCGTCGAGAGCCGTGAGGCATCGCTCGATACGGTGGACACCCTCAACGTGACCTACGACGTTCCCACCGCGGTGGAAACCCTGCATGGGTTCATCGAGCTCAACCGTGAGCAACTGGCGAACTTCGTCAAGCAATACGGTCTTGCTATGGATGCGGATGACATCGCGTTCTGCCAGCAATATTTCCAAAGCGAGCATCGTGATCCCACCATCACCGAGATCCGCATGATCGACACCTATTGGTCGGATCATTGCCGCCACACCACGTTCCTCACCACCATCGACGACGTCACGTTTGAGGATGCGAAGGTGGAAGAGGCGTACAACGATTATCTCAATATCCGCAAGGAACTCGGTCGCACCAAGCCCATCAACCTGATGGACGTGGCGACGATGGGTATGCGCTATTTGAAATTCAAGGGCCTGCTTCCGAAGCTCGACGAGTCCGAAGAGATCAACGCCTGCACCGTCAAGGTGGACGTCGATGTCGAGGGCGAGACCGAGAAGTGGCTGTTCCTCTTCAAGAATGAGACCCACAACCACCCGACCGAGATCGAGCCGTTCGGCGGCGCGGCGACCTGCATCGGCGGCGCGATCCGCGATCCGCTGTCGGGACGCAGCTACGTCTATCAGGCAATGCGCGTGACGGGCGCGGCGGATCCGCTCCTCCCCGTGGCTCAGACGATGGCGGGCAAACTGCCCCAACGCACCATCGTGACGACGGCGGCGGCGGGCTACAGCTCCTACGGTAACCAGATCGGTCTGGCGACCGGTCAGGTCGACGAGATCTATCATCCCGGCTACGTCGCCAAGCGCATGGAGATCGGCGCGGTCGTCGGTGCGGCTCCCGAAGCGAACGTCCGTCGTGAAGTCCCCGAGGACGGCGACATCGTCGTGTTGCTCGGCGGTCGCACGGGTCGTGACGGTTGCGGCGGCGCGACCGGTTCTTCGAAGTCCCATACCATGGGCTCTTTGGAGACCTGCGGTGCGGAAGTGCAAAAGGGTAACGCTCCCGAAGAGCGCAAGCTCCAGCGCCTGTTCCGCAACCCGAAGGCGACGCGCCTCATCAAGCGTTGCAACGACTTCGGTGCCGGCGGCGTGTCGGTGGCAATCGGCGAACTCGCGGACGGCTTGACCATCAACCTCAATGCCGTTCCGAAGAAATACGAAGGTCTTGACGGCACCGAGCTTGCGATCTCCGAGTCGCAAGAGCGTATGGCGGTCGTGCTGGCCCCTGCCGATGTCGACGCGTTCGTGGCGCTCGCGCAAAGCGAGAACCTCGAGGCGACCATCGTTGCAAAGGTCACGGCGAATCCGCGCCTCGTCATGCATTGGAACGACGTCAACATCGTCGATCTGTCGCGTGAATTCCTCAACTCCAACGGTGCCGAAAAGCACGTCAAGGTGCACGTCAGCGCCCCGACAGCGATCGCGCGCGAGGTCAAGGGCACGTTTGCTCAGAATGCCGCGGCGCTCAGCACCGACCTCAACGTCTGCTCGAAGCGCGGCTTGTCCGAGCGTTTTGATGCCACCATCGGTGCGTCCACGGTGCTGATGCCGTTCGGCGGCAAGTATCAGATGACCCCCGCGCAGATCATGGCGGCAAAGTTGCCCGTCGAAGGCAAAGAAACCACCACCTGCTCGGCGATGGCGTACGGCTACAACCCGTTCATCACCTCGGCGGATCCGTTTGTCGGTGCGTACCTCGCGGTCGTCGAATCGGTGGCGAAACTTGTGGCGGGCGGTACCGGTCTTGAAAACGCCTATCTCACGTTCCAAGAATATTTCGAGCGCGTGAACTTTGAGCCCGCGCGTTGGGGCAAGCCGATGGCGGCGTTGCTCGGCGCGATGAAGGCGCAGACCGATCTGGGTCTTGCGTCCATCGGCGGCAAAGACTCTATGAGCGGTAGCTTCGAGCAGATCGACGTACCGCCGACGCTCGTGTCTTTTGCGGTCTCGGTGTGCAACACCGCGACCATCACCTCGCCCGAATTCAAAGCGGCGGGCAGCACGGTGTGCCTGCTCGAGCCGACCTATCTTGCCGACGGTCGTCCCGATGCCGCGTCGATGAACGAGCTGTTCAAGACAGTGTCCGCGCTCATCAAAGATGGCAAGGTCAAAGCGGCGGCGACCCCGACCTACGGCGGTGTCGCGGAAGCGCTCTTCAAGATGACACTGGGCAACCGCATCGGTCTGAAGCTGGATGCTTCGATCGATATGGATACGCTCTTCGGCTATCGTTACGGCGCGTTCGTCCTCGAACTTGCGGACGGTGTTGAAGCGGTCGGCAAGGTGCTTGGTACCACCACCGCCGATTACGCCGTCACCTACGGCGACGAGACGGTCGACATGACCGCGTGGCAGGCGGCGTACGAGGGCAAACTCGAGCCGGTGTACGCGTGCAACATCGATTTTGAAAAGACGGCTATCGAGGCGTACAGCTATAAAGCGACCGAGCGCGTCGCGCCTGCCATCAAGGTGGCGAAGCCCCGCGTGCTGATCCCCGTGTTCCCGGGCACCAACTGCGAATACGACACGGCAAAGGCGTTTGCCCGTGCCGGTGCCGAGCCGGAGATCCTTGTGGTGCGCAACCTGTCCGCCGCGGATGTTACGGCGTCCGTGGAAGCGATGGTCGCGTCCATCCGGAAGAGCCAGATCATCGCCATCCCCGGCGGTTTCTCGGGCGGCGACGAACCCGACGGTTCGGGTAAGTTTATCACGGCGTTCTTCCGCAACCCGGCGATCAAGGATGCGGTGCATGAGCTCCTGAATGCGCAGGACGGTTTGATGTGCGGTATCTGCAACGGTTTCCAAGCGCTCATCAAGCTCGGTCTCGTGCCCTACGGCAAGATCGTCGACGGCGATCCGAAGGCGCCCACGCTGACCTTCAACCTCATCGGCCGTCACCAGTCTCGTCTGGTGAACACCCGTGTCTGCTCCAACAAGTCTCCGTGGCTGATGTTCAGCGAGCCGGGTGATGTGCACACGGTGGCGATCTCGCACGGCGAAGGTCGTTTCGTTGCGACCGAAGAGGAGATCCGTCAGCTCGCAGCGAACGGTCAGATCGCGACGCAGTACGTTGACGAGTTCAACGCGCCGACGATGGACATCCGTTACAACCCCAACGGTTCGATGATGGCGATCGAAGGCATCACCTCGCCCGACGGTCGTGTCTTCGGCAAGATGGGTCACTCCGAGCGCTACGGCGACAGTGTCTACAAGAATGTCGACGGCGTGAAGGACAACCGCATGTTTGCCGGTGCCGTCGCGTACTACAAATAATCGCATATCAAAAAGCGCCTTGGTCATTTGACCAAGGCGCTTTTTCGCTTACGGGTAAACAAAATCCCCTCTGCTTAAAAACAGAGGGGAGAGATCACGCGACAGGCAACAGGTTCATTTGGTTCACGGAGTTCATGATGAGCACGCCCGAGAACGCCAACACAAACAACATGCCGCACACGAGGTAGGCGATGCGGATGCGCTTCGTTTTGGAGACCAGACCGTTGGCAAAGCCGATCAACACGCACGCCACAAGAGCCGCAGACAAATCCAAAATGATGCGTGTCTGTATCGAAGCGGACGGTGCAAACGCCAACGCAAGCTGGCGGCTGAAGATGTGCATGGCAGGGGGAAGAATGAGCGGCGCGACCGCCCACACGAGATTGCGGCGGTTGCCGCGGCGAAACACAACGGCCATGATCACCAGAATGATCGCTGTGGACCAGCAGGCGATCAGCAATTTTTCATCGGTAGCAACGGGCATAAGAAGCCTCCTAACCAAAAGGACAGTTTTGCTCATTATAGCGTTTTCGGCGCGGTTTGTCAACTGCCTTTAAAAAAGAAAACCGCCGTCTCTATCGAGAGAGACGGCGGTTTGTGTGTGAAACTTAGTCGCTGATAAAGGGCATCAAAGCGATCTGGCGCGCACGCTTGATCGCGATGGTCAGCTCGCGCTGGTGACGGGCGCAGGTGCCGGTCACGCGGCGGGGCAGGATCTTCGCACGCTCAGACACATAGTTGCGCAGGCGAGCGACGTCCTTGTAATCGATGGTTTCGATCTTATCGGCGCAGAAGCGGCACACCTTGCGGCGGCCCTTGCGGCCGTTGCGCGGACGCTCGGGGCGTTCGGTTCTTTCAGCCATGGCGAAATTGCCTCCTTTTCAAGAATTAGAACGGAAGCTTGTCGTCACCGTCGATCTCCTCAAAGTCGCTCAAAGCGGCCGTAGCGAACGCGGTGGGAGCTTCACTGTATTGCGGGATCTGCGAGTCAAACGCGGGAGCGGGCGCACCGTAGCCGGATTGATAACCCTGCTGGTAACCGCCGTTTTGCGCTTTGGACTCGGCGAAGAAGACATTGTCGGCAACGACTTCGTACGCCGTACGATTGTTGCCTTCTTTGTCGACATAGCGACGGGACTGCAACGTGCCGGTGAGCGCGAGGCGCTGACCTTTACGGAAATAGCGAGAAACGAATTCCGCCGTTTGACGCCAGGCAACGATGTTGATGAAATCGGCCTGACGCTCCTGTCCCTTCGGCTGATAGGCGCGGTCGACCGCCAGCGTGAAGCTGGTGACGGGCACCTGGTTTTGGGTGTGACGCAGTTCGGGGTCGGCCGTCAAACGACCGAGCAGACATACCATATTCATATGTTTTGTCCTCCTCTTACGCGTCCTTGCGGATGATCATCGTGCGGAGCACACCGTCGGTGATCTTCGCAACACGGTCAAGCTCAGCGGGGAAATCCGGAGTGCTGACGAAGTTGTAGAGCACATAGACGCCTTCGGCCTCATCGTTGATGAGATACGCCAGACGACGCTTGCCCCACTCCTCGACTTCACCGATTTCCGCGTTTTGCTCGATCAGCGTTTGGAACTTCTCCTTGAGCGCGGTCAGCTCTTCCTCGGCAATCGCCGCGGAGTAGATGAACACCGCTTCGTAGGAACCTTTCACTGTGGGCATATTGGCACCTCCTCTTGGTCTGATGGCCCCGTAACGTTCGTACGGAGCAAGGATCACTTGAACAGTTTTTGCACAAGTACAACGATTATAGCAGGATTTTCCTTGTTCGTCAAGTCTTTTTTTGAATCGTCGTCTTTTTTCGTTCCGCGCGATTGACAAAGCGATGCTCTTTGGCTATAATATAAAAAGAATCTCGTGTATAAGAAAGGATGAATCATAATGACGGTCACGAAAGAATCGATCATCGGCGACGTTCTCGATATGGATCGCGAAACCGCGCCCTACTTCTTCGAAATGGGTATGCATTGCCTCGGTTGCCCTTCCGCCCGCGGCGAGACGATCGAGCAAGCCTGCATGGTGCACGGCGTGGATCCCGATGAGCTGGTCGCTAAGCTCAACGCGCATTTTGCGAAATAAGAAAAGAGCAAAAGCGGACGATGTGAGTCGTCCGCTTTTTCGTGAGAGGATGAGTGCGTCATGATCGACAAACGCTTGTCGTGCGTCGCGTCGTTTGTGCGCGTGGGCGCGGTGCTGGCGGACATCGGTACCGACCATGCGTATCTGCCCGTGCAATTGGTGCAAGAGGGCAAGGTGCCGCGCGCCATCGCCGCCGATATCGGCGAAGGACCGGCTGCCTCGGCGCGTCAACATATACGCGAAGCCGGTTTGTCCGACCGCATCGAAGTGCGCGTGTGCGATGGATTGCACGGCGTTGCGGCGGGGGAAGTGAGCGATGTGGTCATCGCCGGCATGGGCGGTGAGACCATCGTGCACATCGTCAGCGAAGCGCCGTGGCTCAAGCAAAAGGACATCCGTCTCGTTCTGCAACCGATGACCAAATCGACCGAGTTGCGCCGTTGGTTGTTTGCGAACGGCTTTGCGATTTTGGAGGAGCGCATCGTTCTTGACGGACGGCACATCTATTGTACGATGGCGGCCGAGTATGACGGCGGCGAGGCACCGACGGATCCGCTCGCGCCGTACGTCGGTGCGCTGACACCGACGGCGGATAACCGCCCGTATTTCGAGCAACAACGCACCTATCTGACCCAACGCATCCGCGGTCTGCGGTGCGGTGAAAAAAACGACGAAGCCGAGGCGCTTTCAGCGATCCTCGCGCAACTGGAAACGTTTATGAACGGAGGAGAAGACCAATGACGGTACGCGACATCATGGACTATATGGAAACGCTCGCCCCGCAAGCGCTCGCGCAGGAGTGGGACAACGTCGGTCTGCTGATGGGTGACCCCGAGGCGGAAGTGACCTGCGTCGTGACGGCACTCGACATCACGCCCGATACCATCGCCTTTGCGAAAGCCGAAGGAGCCGAGCTGATCGTTTCGCATCATCCGCTCATTTTTGCACCTTTGAAGCGTGTGGTCGCGCCGAGCATGCCTTACCAACTGGCGCAAAGCGGCATCGCCGCCTTTGCGGCACACACCAATCTCGACGCCGCCAAGGGTGGAGTCAACGATGCGCTGTGTGCGGCACTCGGGCTTTTGCACGTGCGAGAAGCGTTTGACGGACTCGGTCGTGTGGGCGAACTGCCCGCCGAACTTCGTCCCGAGGTGTTTGCCGCTTTTGTCAAGAAGCGCCTGCACACGGCGGTGCAATGGCGCGAAGGCTCGACGATGGTGCGCACCGTCGGCATCGTCAGCGGTGGCGGCGGTGACTTTGCCGCCGACTGCGAGGCGGATGCCTTCGTGACGGGGGAGATGAAGCACCACGAGTGGATCGCTTTGCCCGATACGCTGACGGCGGTGGTCGCAGGACATTACGCCACGGAAAACGTGGTGGTCGAACCGCTTGCAAGTATGTTACAAGCCGCGTTTCCGACGGTGCGGGTCTGCCCGTTCCTCGGCAACACCCCCTACGCGTCTTTATAAGATTAGGTATAGCATAAATGAAAGGAGGTGCCGCAAATGGCACTCGACGGCGGATTTGTCTATTGCTTGGCGGAAGAACTGCGAGCATCGCTTCTCGGGGCGCGTGTCGACAAGATCCATCAGCCCTCGCGGGAGGAGCTGGTGATCGCCATGCGCAGCAAGAGCGGCACCTATAAATTGTATATGTCTGCGCGCGTGCAATCGCCGCGTGTGCATCTCGTGTCCGAAACGCCCGAAAACCCGTCCGTGCCCCCGATGTTTTGTATGTTGCTTCGCAAGCGTCTGGGCGGCGGCAAGCTGGTCGCTTTGCGTCAGGATGGACTTGAGCGCGTGCTGTATTTCGATTTCGATTGCGTCAACGAACTCGGAGACCCCGTGCGTCTGACGCTCAGCTGTGAAATGACGGGTCGTCACAGTAACATCGTCCTGATCGAGGGCGATAAGATCGTCGACGCGATCAAGCGCGTCGATTTTGCGATGTCGGAGACCCGCCCCATTCTCCCGAACGTGGAGTATGCGCCGCCCGCTCCGCTTGCGGATCGGTTGTCGCTTCTCGATCACGACGGTGCTGCGATCACCGAAGCCGTTCGAAACGGACGCGGGGGAGAGCTGAGCGGTGCTTTGCTTTCGGTGACGCAGGGACTGTCTCCTTTGGTGTGTCGCGAGATCGCGTCGCTCACGCTTCGTCGGCAGTCGCTTTCGTGCGACGAGCTGACCGACGAGCAGTGGGAACGCCTGCGGTTTTATCTCGACCGCGTGCGCGCGGTGCTGTTGACGGGGGAGCGGCGTGTGCCGTATTTGCTCCGTTCGTCCGATGGGACACCGCGTGAATTTTCCTATATGCTCATCACCCAGTTCGGGTTGTCGGCGGTCGGTGCGGAACGCGCGAGCTTTTCGGAATTGCTCGAAGAGTTCTACCGCGAAAAGGATCGTGCCGAGCGATTGCGCGCCAAGTCGCACGATATGCTGAAATTGCTCGTCAATGCTTCGGCGCGTGTGGAGCGCAAGCTCCTTCGCCAGCGCGAGGAATTGGCGGCATCCGCCAAACGCGATCAAAAGCGGTTGTATGCCGATCTGCTGATGGCGCAGACCTACGCCGTACCGCCCGGTGCGTCGGAGGCAACGCTCGTCAACTATTACGACGAGAACGCCGCTTCGATCACCGTGCCGCTGGATCCGTCGCTCAATGCGGCGGCGAACGCGCAGAAATATTATAAGGACTATCGCAAAGCGCAAACCGCCGAAAAGATCCTGCAAGAGCAGATCGCGTTCGGTGAACAGGAACTGCGCTATCTCGATTCGGTGCTCGATGCGCTCTCGCGTGCCGCGACCCCGACGGAGCTTGCCGAGGTGCGCCGCGAGCTGGTGCAAAGCGGCTACATCCGCGAGACCGACAAACGCCGCAAAGCGCCGACCTTGCTCGGTCCGATGCGGTTCCGTTCGACCGACGGAGCGGAGATCGCGGTCGGTCGCAACAATATGCAAAACGATCAATTGACGCTGCGCACCGCCAAGGGACGCGACCTCTGGTTCCATGTCAAGGATATCCCCGGTTCGCATACGGTGCTTTTCACCGAAGGCGCCGAGCCGTCCGAACAAGCGATCCTCGAAGCGGCGATCCTTGCCGCCACGCATTCCAAAGCGGCGGCCTCTTCGCAGGTGCCGGTGGATTATACGCTCGTCAAGCACGTGCACAAACCCTCGGGCGCAAAACCGGGTATGGTGATCTACGAGCATCAAAAGACGCTCTACGTCACGCCCGATGAGCAACTGGTTGCCCGCCTCAAGGACGGCGAATGAACCGAAATAAAAAATATGCGCTTTTTTCGAAAAAGCTATTGACATTTAAATGATTATTCGCTATAATGTCAATCGTTCCGCTAAGGAGCGCATATATGGACGATTAGCTCAGCTGGTAGAGCATCCGCTTGACGTGCGGAGGGTCAGCGGTTCGAGTCCGTTATCGTCCACCATGAAAACGCCTCGTTCGAAAGAACGAGGCGTTTTCAGCTATATTCGCCTGTCGGCGAGCTAAATTGGCTTCGCCAGCTAAATTTCCTACGGAAGCGAAATTGCCCGTCGGGCAGCTAAAGGGCGAATATAATTTAGCTATTGCGAAGCAATAATTTAGCTGTCGCGAACGCGACAATTTCGCTAATGACAATTATGGTTCTTTGTGATATAATCGAAAAAAAGGAGTGATTGGCATGGCAGATAGCATTATGCTCAACAAAGCGAAAGATTTTGCGGTTGTGATCGTATCGGTATGTCGCAATATAAAAGCAACCCAAAAAGAAACCGTTTTGACCAATCA
>JAFQFZ010000002.1 GCA_017398425.1 Clostridia bacterium
ATGGATGCAGAAGGACAGGCGTTTGCGTTCGAGTGCAGGGGTGCGCAGAACAGCGGTACAAACGCGCAGATGCCCGTGGTAGAGCAAATCCCGAAGGGACGGCAAAACCGCCCGTAAACGCCCCGTGTGCGCCCACAGAGCCCCATCCCGAGCCGATACCGAGAAAGATACGCAATCCGGCACGGGATGCCTGTATCAGATCAATGACAACCTTTGGGAAGGCAGCTTTTTCCCAAGACTGCCGAACGGCAAGCGAAAGAAATTCAACGTCTACGCTGAAACGAAAGAGCAGTGCGAAATCAAACTCGCCGAAATGATCGCACGAGTCAAAGCCGAGATCGCGGAAGAAAAAACAAAACTAAAAGAGAGCGCCGAATAAGGCGCCCTCAAAATTTGGTTTGCAGTAAACAAAGAAAAGCAAAGAGGGCGACTCATAAAAGCCGCCCTCTTTGCTTATTTTACTAAAAAGGTAAATCTGTATTATCAGTTGAAGAATTATTTTGAGAGGTTATTACTTGTGGCCAATCTTTATATGTACAAACATCAGATAAATTGCGCTTGTTAAGATAAATTTTTCTTGAATTATACATATCGCCATAATAATATAACTCTTCTTCATCTTTAGGATCGATAAGAGCAGATTCAATTTCTTCTAAATCGTCGAAAAACAAGTTATTGTTATATGCATCAACCAGTTCTGGAAAATATATGATTTTCTCTGCCGTTGTTGTAATATATTGTTTAATTGAAGATATATAATTGAAATTATTGTCCTTTTCTATAAAGGAAACATATCCTATTTCTCCAAGGATCTTACCCTTGTTTTTATAATCGCCCGACATCAAACACATGAAAATTTCAGCGCGGATTTTTCTCTTCATCTCTTTAGGAGCCTTTAGTTCGAATTTTTCATCGAGATGGTGTTGAACAATTGTTACACCTGTAATTCGTTTGCGATTTGATGGTGTGTTAAAGTGTGTTTTCCTGTCATTTATAACGAAACCTTCATTTTCAATAATTTGTTTGAACGCATAATAATATCGCAATAAAAGAGTTTTGTCATCACAAGAAAAATACATGTCATCAGCGTATCTTGTGTAGATGATGCCTCTTTTTTGACATAAACCTGCAAGTCGGTTATCTAACGTAATGCATACAAGATTTGAAATTGCAGGTGAACAAGGGCTCCCTTGTGGCAATTTTGAATCTAATGTGCACAATTTTGTTAGTATAGTAGCTGCAAATTCATTATAGCCCAAGCTTGAAAAAATGTTATATACTTTGTTGGCTGAAATGCTTGGAAAAAAATCTTTCAAGTCAATTGAGAGACCATATAATGTATAGGCATGATATGCGGCGTTTTGTTTATTTCCAAACGAAGAACCTCTTCTAAATGCCATTGACTGATTGGATGGAACAATTTTATTTAAGATATTTTTTAATATCCATTTTTGTACAATACGCAGAGTATACGAGGGAATAAAGATTTCCCGCATATCGCCGTTCCTCTTAGGTATTTTCTTATTTCTATAATACTTTTCTGTTAAATTAGAAAGACAAAAAAGCAAACGTGTGCTTAATCCAGTTATCTCTGAAAACTGTTCTATAGTCGAAAAACGAGGCAATCCAAGCGAATTAATTAGTAATGATTGTGATATTTTTCGCATAAAAAAGTCGCTCCTTTTACCAGAAACTTTTCGTTAAGTTTAGTTGTCTATTTCACTCGATGTGAGATAGACGGCTAAAGTTAAGGAATCGTGTGGAATCATCCACCAAGGAAGGCGAATCGCCTTCCGAACATATTGAAAACAATATGTAATAGCTAAAAGGAGCGACTAATTATTTATTTAATTGCTCCTTTAGTATATCACATCTTATTCGATCGTGCAAGAGAGTTTTTTCAGTTGCTACTGAATTGTTCAACGTTAATTGGATTTTTTGATATCCTTTACCCGAAAGCGAAATAATACTATCGGATTTATTCTGATCAAATCTTGTCACTAAAACATTAGTTTTTAATAAATATTTAATGGCAACATTAAACAACTCGTTGTATTTGTTTGTTTGCATTCCTTTGTGATTGAGAAATGCTTTCAAATTTTTATGTAGTTGTTTTCTGCCAACCGTTTTATAAAAATATACAATTATTGGTATAAAGGCAATATACGCAGAAAGCTCACTGAAATTATTATTCTTATTACCATGATGCCTTTTGTGTAGTTTCCTAAAGAGTTTACATAGTGATTCAACCAGTTCTTCTTGGTGATCTGGTTTATAAGTTACCAAATGATCCGGATGATTTTTGCAGAGATGTTTAACCGGCCCCATCATAATAAAACTTTTGTCTCTAGAATATTTTTGATTAATTGCTACGACTAATTTCTTTCTAATGTTTTCGTTTTGAACAAATGCACCTAATTCTACAGCAGACCCCATGCTTTCGCAAATAATACATATAACATCCGCGTTGTCCGCAAGAAAGTTTTCATATTCGAGCAAATCGGAACGTTTGTCTCTATTGAGCATTTCCATGAATAAATCTTCGGGGTATAAAATTTGAAATTGTTTTTTAGACAATAGGTTTTTAACACTGTTTCTTATATTGTTTTTATCTGCCCCTCCACATAAAAAAATATAGCAAGATTGATTGAATGTTTTACAAAAGACATTTTCATAAATAGAATTATATGTTGAAATGTCATCCATGGAAGTTCACATCCTCTTGTAATAAAATTCTCTAAAAAAGATTCAGATGTTTATACAATCAAAGCCGCAAGATTATTCCTTGCGGCTTTGATTCTGCGGTCAAAACCGCGAAAATGGTCCGAGTGACAGGGATCGAACCTGCGGCCTGATGGTCCCAAACCACCCGCGCTCCCAGCTGCGCCACACCCGGATATCTATTCAATTTTTCTTATTTTTGCGTAGAAGTGGGACAAACTGTGGTCAAACTCAAAATCCACGCTTTTTTGAGTTTTCATAAAACCCCGAAAGTCCGCACCGTTAAAGGCTTTTCGGGACTTTTGCTTTTTTCAAGCATTTCGTGCCGGGCACGCTCCCAAAGCAAGCGCGCGTCCTGTTGCAACAGCGGTTCAGACTTCGCAAACAGCTTGCTCGTCTTCACCTTGTTGCTGCCACTCCTTATCCCTCGCTGTATCTCGCACTGCGAGCGATCGGGAACGTCCCCAATTGCACCACACCTCGATAAATCGAACCCAGTATACCGAATTTCTAAAGAGATGTCAAGCCTGTCTCCGAAAACGAAACGGCTGAGCGCGGCATATACTGCATTGTGGGGGAGTAGGGACAGAAAGGAGGGGAGACCCATGTCGATGATGATCGAAGTCGGCTCGGTATCCAATGCCATGCGCGGCAAGCGGATCCTGGAACAGCGGGGTGTGCGCGCCTATGTGCGGCGACGCGCGCCGTCGGAGAACGAGGAAGGATGCGGCTACGGCTTGCTGATCCCTGCGTCGGAGCCGCGCGCAGTCACATGGCTCAAAGAAGGCGGCGTACGGGTGATTCGCGTGCGAGAGCGTGAGAGCGGATGATCTATCTCGACCACGCCGCCACCAGTTATCCGAAACCGCCCTGCGTCTATCGCGCGTTGGCGAACGCGGCGGCGCGCCTCGGCGCCAATCCGGGACGCGGCGGTTATCGCATGGCGCTCGAAACGACCGAAGCGCTGTACCGTTGCCGCGAGAGTGCGGCGGCGCTGTTCGGTTTGTCCGATCCGCGCCGTGTGGTGCTGATGCCGAATTGCACGACGGCGCTCAACACCGCGATCAAAGGTCTGCTTTCAAACGGCGGACACGCGGTCGCATCCGATTTGGAACACAACGCCGTCTTGCGTCCGCTTCACGCGGCGGCGTCTCACTATACCTTGGCGCATGTCTCTCCGGATGACGACGAGACGGTGCGCGCTTTTGCAGAGGCGATCACACCGCACACTCGTCTTCTGGTGTGCACGCATGCCTCGAACGTGACGGGGCAGGTGTTGCCCGTACGGCGCTTGGCAGCGCTCGCGCACGAACATGGCTTGCCGCTTGTGGTAGACGCGGCGCAGTCGGCGGGCATTGTCCCCATCGACGTTGAGGGAGACGCGCTGGATTACGTTTGTGTCGCGGGGCATAAGGGGACGTTCGGACCGATGGGAACAGGACTGCTTCTCTGCCGTGACGACACACCGCTGCCGACGCTCGTTGAGGGTGGCACGGGGAGTGCGTCGCTCGCGCCGACGCCACCGCTCGACCTGCCCGAACGTCTGGAAAGCGGCACGCCGAACGTATGGGGCTTTTGCGCGCTCGGCGCAGGCCTTGAATGGGTGCGTGCGCGCGGCACGCAGGCGATTGCCGCCCATGAGCTGAGCCTGGCGGCGCGGGTGTACGATGCGCTGTCTTCATTCTCGCATGTGCGGCTGTGTTCGCCACCGCCGAAGCGTGGGCGATCGACCGCTGTGATTTCGTTCGTGGTCGACGGAATGACGTCGGAGGAGGCGGCGCACACGCTCGCTTGCGGCGGGTTGGCGGTGCGCGCGGGTTTGCACTGTGCGCCGACCGCGCACCGTACGCTCGGTACCTTGCCCGACGGGGCGGTGCGTTTGTCGTTCGGTGCGTTCAATACGCGACAAGACGCGGAAAATTGTATACAGTTTCTGAAAAAAATCCGTTCAAACGCATTGTTTTTCATGAGAAATTATGATAAAATGAAATAAATACGGATGTAACGTGGGAGGTGAGGCACTTGTTCGATCAAATCGGCGCATTTTTTGCCAATGCGTGGGAGCAGATCGTGGCGTTTTTCTCGACGATCAACCTGTTCTCCGCCGTCGTCGATATTGTCGCAGTCGCCTTTGTGGTGTACAGCCTGGTCAAGCTGGTGCGCGATTCGCGTGCGGAGCAGTTGATCAAGGGTGTTCTCCTGTTGGCGGTCGTGTATGTGCTGGCGTCGTTGCTGGATCTGCAAGCGCTCAACTACCTTCTCAGTATTTTGTTTGACAACGCCTTGATCCTCGTGGTCGTCGTCTTCCAGCCGGAGATTCGCCGCGCCCTCGAAAAGGTGGGACACTCAAGTCTTTCGGGTGCGTTTGCGGCGCTCGGCAAGGGTGGCTCGGAGGAAGAGGTCGCCGCTTCTCGCAAGGAATGCATCGCCGCGGTGTGCGGTGCGGTGGAGCAGTTGCAACGTCAACGCATGGGTGCGCTCATTGTGTTTGAGCGGGAAACCAATCTCGGTGACATCATCAATTCGGGCACATTGATCGACGCCGGTCCGTCGGTGGAACTCATCGGCAACGTCTTCTTTAACAAAGCACCGCTTCACGACGGTGCTATGATCATTCGCGACGGACGTGTGCATGCGGCGGGATGCATCCTGCCGCTCACGAATCGCCATCATCTCAGCAGTTCGCTCGGCACGCGTCACCGTGCGGCGGTCGGCATGAGCGAAAATTCCGACGCCCTTGTGGTGGTCGTTTCGGAAGAAACTTCCGCCATTTCGCTCGCACTCGGCGGTGAGCTGACGCGGGATTACACCCCGAAGACCCTGCGCATTGCGCTGGAAAACATCATGCTCAGCGATATCGTCAGTGACAGCGATCAGGGCGGCCTCCTCAAAAAGATCTTCGAGGGGAGGGGCAGCAAATGAAGAAACGCATTTCGTTCACGAAGTTTTTGCACAGCGACAAGCTGATGATGTTCATCTCCTTGTTGCTCGCGATCGTGATCTGGTTCAGTGTGCTGGTCGGTCCCGCGAACGTTGCGGACCGCGTCCTCACCGTCAAGATGACGGTCACGCTCGATAACAACAGCTACGAAGGACAGCGCGGCTTGCGCGTGCTCGGACAAAACGAGTTTGAAGTGCAGGTCAGCGTGCGCGGTCGGTGGTCGATCATCTCGCGCCTGAGCGGTGAGGATCTTCGCGCCACACCGAACCTGTCTGCGATCATCGGCCCCGGCAACGTGTCCGTTCCCATCTCGGTGGATTACAACAGCGATATCACGAACTATGAGATCGTCAGCTGGTCGCCGCGCTTGGCGACGGTGGAATGCGATTATTGGCAGGAAGGCACCACCTTTAAGGTGGAGGCCGATGTGTCCGCACTCAAGGTCAGTGATCCCGAAACGGCGCAGATCGGCGAACCGGTCATCGATCAGTCCGCTTTCCCGAGCGGCGTGGTGACGATCGACGGTCCCAAAACGGTCTTGTCGCAGATCGCACGCGTGGTCGCGCGTGTCGACACCGAGCAAACGCTTTCCGTCACGACGCAGATGGATGTGCCGCTCGTGGCTCTCAACGACAAGGGCGAGATGGTCGATTTGAGTTCCTGCACCATCAAAGAGGTGCCCGGCGGCATCGTTAAGATGACGGTGCCCATCTGGCAGGATCGCCGCATCAAGCTCGGCTATACGCTTGTGAATGTTCCGTCGGGCGTGGATCCCGATCAGGTTTTGAAGCTTGAACCGTCTGAGATCGAGGTGCTCGGTCCGGCGGCGGAGCTGGACGCGATCGAAGCGCAGCTCAAGAATCTCGGAACGGTGGACTTCCGTACGTTGTCGATCGACCACCCGACGGTGTCGTTCCCGCTGTCGTTGCCGATGACGGTGCGCGCGGTGGAATCGCCCGAAGCGGCGGTGCTGACGCTCGATACGGCAGGTCTCGCGCAAAAGACGATCAGCGTCGAAGCCTCGCAAAAGAACGTGATCGTGAACGGCCTTGCAAGCGGACAAAGCGCGACAGTCACACCGCATACCTTTGAAAACATGATCCTTGTCGGCGACGAAAGCGCCATCAACGCCATCTCCGCCGCGGCGATCTCGTTTGAGGTCACGGTGGCAGAGACCCCCGATCGCAAGGCGTGGTACACGCCGCAGATCAAGGTGAATTTGCGCGACGACGTCTGGGTCTATATGTCCGATGCGCTGTCCGCCGAACGCATCTATATTGAGATCAAATAAAAGAGCGAATCCATAGGAATAACTTGCCCAAAACGTACCATGTGTTAAAAAGCCGCGGCACGCGTTAGCGTGGCCGCGGCTTTTTGCCTTTTTGTGACTGCGGAAAACGCTTGCACTTTTTGCTATAATGCGGTATAATAGACGCAGTTTTAGCAAGGGGGCGGTAACGGATGGATAAACCGCGTATTGAAGCCGCTGTGCGCGAGCTGCTCGCCGCGATCGGAGAGGATCCCGATCGTCCGGGCTTGGTGGAAACACCGCGTCGCGTGGCGGATATGTATGAAGAGATTTTCTCGGGATTTGAAGAAGACCCGTCGATGCATTTGAAGGTGTTCGAGGAATCCCCGAGTGATGATATGGTCATCGTGCGTGACATTCCGCTCCACTCGATGTGTGAGCATCATTTGTTGCCGTTTGTCGGCGTGGCGCACGTAGCGTATATTCCGAAGAACGGACGCGTGATCGGCTTGTCGAAGCTGGCGCGCATCGTCAACAACTTTGCCCGTCGTCCGCAGTTGCAAGAGCGCCTCACCGCGCAGATCGCTGATTTTCTCGAGCGTGAGCTCACACCCGACGGCGTGGCGGTCGTGGTGGAAGCGGAGCACCTGTGCATGACTATGCGCGGCGTGCGTGCGCTCGGTGCCTCCACGCAAACGACGGCACTGCGCGGTGTGATGAAGACCGATGAGCGCGATCGGGCGCTGTCGGCGTTGTTGTCCCGTTAAAGGAGGAGTCAAAGATGGAGATCGCGTTGTGGATCGTCGGTGTTCTCACCGCCGTGATCGGTCTTGGGATCCTGTTGGTGCTGCTGTACCAACTGGTGATCGGCATTCACGGCTTTTGGTCAATGAAGCCGCGCCGAAAGATCGAGGATAAAGCACACGACTTTGCGGTGATCGTCTGCGCGCGCAACGAGGAGGCGGTCATTGCCGAGCTGCTCGAAAGCCTCAAAGCACAGAAGTATCCGCGCGAGAAGTTTGAGCTGTTCGTCATCGCGGACAACTGCACCGACCAAACGGCCGAGGTTTCGCGTGAAAGCGGTGCGGTTGTGTATGAGCGTTTCAACGACAAGGAAGTCGGCAAGGGCTATGCGCTTCGCTGGGCGCTCGAACGCATCCAAGAGGATTACGGCGATCGCTTTGATGCCGTGACGGTGTTTGATGCGGACAACGTGGCGGATCCTTGCTATCTGTATCACACGAACGAAGCCCTTTGCTCGGGTGCGGATGCGACGCAGGGTTACCGCGAAACGAAGAATCCGTTCGACAACGCCATCAGCGGATGCTACGCGATCTATTGGTATATGCTCACGCGCTTCTATCATCAGGCGCGCAGTAATGCGGGGTTGCCTTGTTCGATCGGCGGCACGGGCTTTGCTTTCAAAACCGCGATCATCAAGGAAACGGGATGGGACACCGTCACCTTGACCGAGGACAGCGAGTTCGCTTCGCGTCGAGCGCTGGACGGTCGCCACATTCAACTGGTGCGCGAAGCCGTGTTCTACGACGAGCAACCCACCGAGTGGGACGTGTCGGTCAAGCAGCGCAAACGCTGGATGTGCGGCACGATGCAGGAGTCGCGTGTGCTTCGTCGCCCGGCGTGGAAGTCGTTCCGAAACGGCAACAAAAACGCTTTTGACATCTTCATGATGATGCTCAGCTTCCCCGCACTCGCGTGGTTGCTCGTATTGATGGTGCTCAGCCTCACAACGTCGATTTTGGCATCGTTTGCATTCCTCGGACCGTGGTGGTATATCGGCGTCACCTCGGCGGTGTTGTCGACCTTGATCGGCAGTTACCTTTCCATGTTCGTGTTGGCACTTTTGAGCCTGTGCCTCGAAAAGAAGAAGCTGTCTCCGTTCGGCAAAGCATTGGCATTTTATCCGCTCTTCATGTTCCCAATGATGTTCTACAGCTTTTTGTTCTTGTTCAAAAAGGACATGGTGTGGGAGCAGATCCGTCACGGAACCCGAAAGTAACCTCCGACCGAACGGTCGCATATCCTGATAATAACGACCACCTGCAAGACTGTGTAACGTGTCTTGCAGGTGGTTTTTGTATAAACGAAGGTGAGAACTATGACAACGAAACAGTCCGCACTCGCCGTGTCGGCGGTCAACGGACTTTTGAATATTGCGCTGGCGGTCACAAAGCTGATCGTCGGCGCATGGTGCGCCTCGCAAGCGCTTGTCAGCGACGGGGTGCATGGCCTGGCGGATGTGGTCAGCGCGGTGGTGGTCATCGTCGGCATCCGTTTATCGGCAAAGGAATCGAACGATGACTATCCCTACGGACGTGATCGTGCGGAATGTGTGGCGGCGTTGTTGTTGGCGGTGTTGATCGGGTTGACGGGCGCAATGCTCGGCGTGACCGGTATCCGTGGCGTGTTTGCACCGACGGAACGTGTTTCGGCGCTCGGCGGTGTGGCGTTGTGGACGGCGATGGCGGCGGTGATCCTCAAAGAGGGGATGTTTCGTGTAACGCGGCGTGCGGCGCGTAAAACGGGATCTACGGCGTTGATGGCGGATGCGTGGCACCAACGCGCCGATGTGCTCAGCTCACTCGGCGGTTTTCTCGGCGTTTGCGGGACACAGCTTGGATGGCAGGCGGCGGATCCGCTTGCGTCCGTGCTCATCAGCGCGTGCATTTTAAAAACCGCCGTCACGATCTTTGCGGATGCGGTGCGTCGCATGACGGATCACGCCGCCGACCCGCAAAAGGCAGAGATACTGCGCGGTTGTCTTGCGGAGATGGCAGGGGTAGTGGCTGTGGAATCGCTCAAAACAAGGTTGTTCGGCAGTCGGTGGTATGCCGAGGTGACGATCGCCGTCGATGACGGTTGCGGCTCCAAGGAGGCGTATGCGATCGCACAAACGGTGCGTCAAACGGTGCAGACCGCCTTTGACGATTTGAAGGAATGTGCGGTGCATATTCATCCGATAGCTGTTGCAAAATCGTCGGAATCGTGATATACTGATAAAAAATAAAAGGAGGTGGGGAACGTGACATTTGCATCGCATAGCGTGTCCGAAACGGAAGCGCTCGGCGCCCGTTTGGCCTTGGCACTGGATGGCGGCGGCGTGGTGGCGATGTTCGGCGGTCTCGGCATGGGCAAAACGGCGTTCGTGCGCGGCATGGCGACGGGGCGCGGTTTGAACGCCGAGGTTTCGAGCCCCACCTTCGCTCTGGTGCAGGACTACGGCGGCAAGCCGCCTTTGGTGCATTTTGATATGTACCGCATCGAAACGTGGGAGGATCTGTATTCCACCGGTTTCTTTGAGTATATCGACATGGGCGCGATCCTCGCCGTCGAATGGAGCGAACAGATCGAAGGTGCGCTCCCCGATGATGCGATCCGCGTGACGTTTGAGCGACTGTCGGATACCGACCGCCGCATCACGATCGAGGGGGTGGCACTTTGAAATTGTTGACGATCGACACGTCGTCGGTGACGGCGTGTTGCGGCGTGGTGGATACGCAAGCCGACAAGATCCTTTCGGAGTGCTTCACCGATGTGCCGCTCACCCACAGCCAAACCGTGCTCCCGATGGTGGAGGCGGCGTTGTCTCACGCCGGCATGACGTTTGCCGAGGTGGAGGCGATCGCGGTGTGCAGCGGTCCCGGTTCGTTCACGGGTGTGCGTATCGGCGTGGCGGCGGCAAAAGGGCTCGGCTTTGAGCGCGACCTGCCGTGCGCCTCGGTCTCGACGCTCGAAGCGCTGGCGCAAAACGTGAGCGGTGTCCCGACGGATGCCGTCGTTTGCGCGGTGATGGATGCGCGTTGCCGTCAGGTGTATACGGCGACCTTCTCCTGCGACGGCGGCGTGATCACGCGCCTGACTGCCGATGAAGCGAAATCCATCGACGATCTCACGCAAGAGCTTCTGGCACTCGGTCGACCGATCCTGCTCGTCGGTGACGGCGCGCTCCTTTGCGAGACCGCCATGAAGGACAAGCTCGCGGTAACGGCGGCACCGTCGCCCTTGCGCTTTGTGCGTGCGCGCGGCATGGCCTTGGCGGCTACGGAGGATCGTTTTGTGACCGCCTCCGCTCTGCAACCGACCTACCTGCGTCTGCCGCAGGCTGAAAGAGAACTCAAGGCGCGTCAGGCGCTGAAAGGATAACCCGACAAATTGAAGGAGGAATTTTATCATGGCTGTTCCGTTTGTTTCCGATCATCCGCTTATCAAGCATAAGGTCACGTTCCTGCGTGACGAAAACACAGGCTCTAAGCAATTCCGCGAACTCATTCGCGAGATCACTCAGCTGTTGATCTACGAAGCCACTCGCGATTTGCCGATGTGTGAGGTGGAGGTCAAGACCCCCATCACCGTGACCAAGAGCGAAGTGATCGCCGGCAGAAAGCTGGCGTTTGTGCCGATCCTGCGCGCGGGTCTCGGTATGGTGGACGGCGCGCTCGATTTGGTTCCTGCGGCGCGCGTGGGTCACATCGGCTTGTACCGCGATCCCGATAGCCACACCCCTGTGGAGTATTATTCGAAGCTCCCCACCGACATTTCCGAGCGTGATGTTTTTGTGCTCGATCCGATGCTCGCGACGGGTGGCTCGGCGATCGATGCCATCGCGAAGATCAAAGAGAAGCATCCGCGCAGCATCAAGTTTATGTGCATCATCGCCGCTCCCGAGGGCATGGACGCGCTTATCGAAGCGCACCCCGATGTGCAGGTGTATTGTGCGGCGCTTGACAAACAGCTCAACGACCATTGCTACATCGTTCCGGGTCTCGGCGATGCCGGCGACCGCATTTTCGGCACGAAATAACCGAGTCGTTTTGGCTAATGGGAACATGACAAATAATAAAAGAGCTCATTCGCTGTTTTGCGAATGAGCTCTTTTGTATATCGTAGCTTATTTCTTGAAGCCGTCCTTGAGGGACACCGAACGGTTGAAGACGAGCGCTCCCTCGCGGCTGTCCTTCGAATCGGCACAGAAGTAGCCAAGACGCATGAACTGGAAGGATTGCTCGGGGGTCGCGTTTGCAAACGCGGCTTCGAGCTTACAGCCCTTGAGGACTTCGAGCGAATCGGGAGCGAGGCACGCCATGAAGTCTTTATCTGCGGCATCGGGATCGGGATCGTTGAACAGCGAGCTGTACAAACGCACCTCCGCGTCCACCGCCGTGCGCGCATCCGCCCAGTGGATGGTGCCGCGCACCTTGCGTCCGTCGGCGGCATTACCGCCGCGGCTGTCGGGATCGTACTCGCACAGCACTTCCGTCACGCTGCCGTTTTCGTCCTTGACGCAACCGGTGCACTTGACGATGTACGCCGACTTGATGCGCACTTCGTTGCCGGGGAACAGACGGCGATACCCCTTGACGGGTTCTTCCATGAAGTCGTCTTCCTCGATGTACAGATCGCGCGAGAAGGTGAGCGTGTGGGTACCGGCTTCGGGGTCGAGCGGATTGTTCTCGGTCTCGAAGGTCTCGGTCTGATCTTCGGGATAGTTGGTGATGGTCAGCTTGAGCGGACGAAGCACCGCCATGGCACGGGTGGCGTTGGCGTTGAGGTCGTCGCGCAGGCACGCCTCGAGAAGCGCGTATTCGACGGTGTTCGGGACTTTCGCCACGCCGATGCGATCAATGAACTCACGCACGGCGGCAGGGGTGTAGCCGCGGCGGCGCAGACCGCACAACGTCGGCATACGGGGATCGTCCCAACCGCTGACGATGCCGTCCTCGACGAGCTTGCGGAGCTTTCTCTTGGACAGCACCGTGTAGTTGATGCCCAGACGCGCAAACTCGATCTGGCGCGGATCGGCGTCGAGATCGACGTTGTTCTTCACCCAGTCGTACAGCGGACGATGGTTTTCAAACTCCAGCGAACACAGCGAGTGGGTGATGTTCTCCATCATATCCTCGATCGGGTGCGCGAAGTCGTACATCGGGTAGATGCACCACTTGTCGCCCTGACGATGGTGATGGGCGTGGTTGATGCGGTAGATCGCCGGGTCGCGCATGTTGAAGTTGCCGCTCGCCAGATCGATCTTGGCGCGAAGCGTCATCGCGCCGTCTTCAAACTCACCGGCGCGCATTCTCGCAAAGAGGTCGAGGCTTTCTTCGATGGGGCGATCGCGGTAGGGGCTGACCGCCGGATGGGTCAGATCGCCGCGGTTTTCTTTCATCTGTTCGGGGGTCAGCTCGCACACGTAGGCAAGGCCCTTCTTGATGAGACCGACCGCCAGATCGTACATCACGTCAAAATAATCCGAAGCGTAGTAGAAATGCTCGCCCCAGTCGTAACCGAGCCAGTGGATGTCTTCCTGAATGGCTTCGACGTACTCGACGTCTTCCTTGGTGGGGTTGGTGTCGTCCATGCGCAGATGGCACACACCGCCGTATTTTTCCGCCGTGCCGAAATCAATGCACAGCGCCTTCACGTGGCCGATGTGCAGATAGCCGTTGGGCTCCGGGGGAAAACGGGTATGCACCGTTTTGCCGTAGCAACGACCGTTTTCTTTGAGTTCTTCATCGATGATCTCGTGGATGAAGTTCTGGGGACGAATCTCCTCTTGCAGGATCTTTTCTTCCATCGTGGGTACCTCCTCAAACGGACAGTTTTGCGATCGCGGCATCCAAACGGCCGTTCACGCGCTCAAGTCCGAGCAGTTGCATGATCGCGCACAGATCGGGCGTGTTGCGGCGACCGGTGATCGCCAAACGCACGATGGTGCTCACATCGCCGACGTGACCTTTGTACGCGTCGGGATTTTTCTTATATTCCTTGACCTCGGGGCAGAAGCCGAGCGAGGGGCAAAGCGCTTTGAGTCCGTCAAACCACGCCTGCTTGTCGGCGGCAGGGTCGTAGGCGGTTTTGTAGGCGTTGAGAACCGCCACCGCATCCTCGGGACGGAGGTTCTCGGGAAGCTCCCAAGACGCGTCAAAACCGTCGTCAAAGAAGTAGGCGGCGTAGTCGGGCGCATCGCTCCATTTCGCCATGTCCTTGCGCGGTTTTGCTCCGCCGCGGTCGATGGCGAAAATGCCCTCGGCAAACGCCTCGTCGGCGGCGAGCTTTTGATAGAATGCGTCGTCGTATTCCTTCGCCCACGCGAGGATCGCCGCCGTGACGGTCTTTGCGTCCATCGCGGCAATGACGTTTTTGCTCACGTCGTTGAGCTTGTTCATATCAAACAGCGCACCCGACACGCTCATCTTCTTAAGATTGAACGGGAACTTGGAACGATCGCTGTCGGGGTTGGCGCGGCGCCAATCCTCAAAATCGCTGTTGGCGATGGTCAGCAGGTACTCAAGCACGCTGTCCGCAGGATAGCCCTGCTCGGCGTAAAAGTGCATCGCCGCTTCGGGATCCTTGCGCTTGGAGAGCTTGCGCTTGCCGCCGTTGTCTTCCTTCATGATGGGGCTGACGTGGGCGTATTTCGGCGCTTTGAAACCAAGCACGCGGAACAACTGCAGATGCTTCGGAACGGAGGAGATCCATTCGTCGCCGCGGATGACGTGCGTCGTGCGCATCAGGTGATCGTCCACCGCGTGCGCAAAGTGGTAGGTCGGCACACCGTCGGATTTGAGGAGCACGATGTCCTCGTCGTTTTCGGGCATTTCGATCTTGCCCTTGATCATGTCATCAAACGCAATGCGGCGGCTTTCATCGCCAGGGGAGCGCAAACGCACGACATAGGGGTCACCGTTTTGGATGCGCGCGATCGCCTCCTCGGCGGTGAGAGCGCGGCACTTCGCAAACGGACCGTAGTAGCCGGTGCGGCACTTTTGCGCTTCTTGTGTTTCGCGCGCCTGCAAGCGTTCTTCTTCGGAGCAGAAGCAGGGATAGGCAAGTCCTTGTTCCACCAGCGACTTGACGTACACGTGGTAGATATCCACGCGCGCGGACTGCTGATAGGGGGCATAGTCACCGACTACGGTGTTCGGCGCAACAAAGCCCTCGTCGAGCTTCAAGCCGTAGGTGTTGAAGCCGCGCAGGATATCGTCTGCACCGCCCTCGACCTCACGCTTCTTGTCGGTGTCTTCGAGTCGAAAATAAAACAAACCGTCGGTGGCGCTCGCCGTCAGGCGGTTGATCATCGCCGTGAAAAACACGCCGAGGTGCAAATAGCCCGTCGGACTGGGGGCAATGCGCGTGACGCGCGCACCCTCCTTCAGCGCACGGGGAGGATACTGTTTTTCGAGTTCGGCGGGCGTGGCGGTCACTTGGGGGAACATCACGTCGCTGAGCTGTTGCCATACGTTGGACATCGGATTACCTCCGTCAAAAGGATTTCAGTTCACAGATACCATAATTTTATATTTTTATATTGAAAAAGTCAATCGGCAATGGTAAAATACAAGGGTAATTTGCAAAAAATGTCAAACGGAGGCTATTGACACCATGGAATATACCTTTTCCAACGGACTGCGTAACCTGCAACCGTCTGCGATCCGTGAAATTTTGAAATATGCCGGCGTGCCCGGCGTGGTGGCGCTGTCGGCGGGCAACCCCGCACCCGAGGCGTTCCCGACCGAGGCGATCGCCGAGATCTCTGCGCGCCTGCTTGCCGAGCGTCCTATCGACGTGTTGCAGTACGGCGCGACCGAAGGCTATCAGCCGCTGCGCGACCACCTGAAAACCTACCTGCGCGAGAAGTACGCCGTCGGCAACGACAACGACGAGATCCTCATCACCTCGGGCGCTCAGCAGGTGATGGAGCTGGTGGCGAAAACGGTGTGCAATGCGGGCGATGTGGTCATCTGTGAAAGCCCGAGCTTCATCGGCTCGCTCAACTCCTTCCGCTCGCTCGGCCTGAAACTCGTCGGTGTGCCTGTGGAGGCGGACGGCATGGATGTCGATGCTCTCGAGTGCGCACTCAAAGAGAACACCAACGTGCGTTTCATCTACACCATTCCGAATTTCCAAAATCCCGCCGGTGTCACGATGAGCATGGAGAAGCGCCGCCGCGTGTATGAACTTGCCAAGGCGTACAACGTCCTCATCGTGGAGGATAACCCCTACGGCGACCTGCGCTTTGCGGGCGAGGATGTCCCCGCCATCAAAACGCTCGACGACGAGGGACTTGTCGTGTATGCGGGTAGCTTCTCGAAGGTGCTCGCGTCCGGTCTGCGCGTCGGCTATGCGCTGGCAGGCAAGCCGCTCCTCGCCAAGATGATCGTCGCCAAGCAGGGCGAGGACGTGCACACCACGCAATGGGCGCAAATGGTGTGCCATGAGTTTATGACGAAGTACGATTTCGAAGCGCATCTCGACCGTCTGCGCGCGGTGTACAACGAGAAGGCGCAGCTGATGATGGATCTGCTCGATGAGCATCTCGTGCCGACGGGCATCACGTATCATCGTCCCGAGGGCGGTCTGTTCATCTGGTGCCGCTTGCCCGACGGTGTCGACATGGCGGATTTCTGCACCAAAGCGGTCAAGGAACACAAGGTCGCCGTCGTGCCCGGCTCGGCGTTCAACGTCGAGGGCGAGCATCTGCAGACCTTCCGCGTCAACTATTCCACGCCCACCAACGAGGCGATGCGTGAGGGCGTCAAGCGCCTGGGTGCATTCGCCGCAGAGTATTTCAAATAAGGAGCGATCCCGATGTCTGAACAACAAATCGAGCGCCGTAAGCGCGCGTTAAGCTGTATCCAACCGACCGGCACCCCGACCCTCGGCAACTATCTCGGCGCTCTTCGCAACTGGGTTGCGATGCAAGAGGAGATGGACTGCTGTTTTGCGGTGGCAGATCTGCACGCCATCACCGTGCGTCAAGAACCCGCGAAGCTTCGTCAACAAACCAAGGAGATGTTTGCGTTGCTCCTCGCGATCGGTCTCGATCCCGAAAAGAACGTCATTTTCGTCCAGTCGCAGGTGCCGCAACACACCGAGCTTGCGTGGCTTCTCGCGTGCAACACTCAGTTCGGTGAGCTGTCGCGTATGACGCAGTTTAAGGACAAGTCGCAAAAGCACGCCGACAACATCAACCTCGGTCTGTTTGCCTATCCGACGCTGATGGCGGCGGACATCCTTTTGTATCAGCCCGACTACGTTCCCGTCGGCGCGGACCAAAAGCAACACTGCGAGCTGTCGCGCGATATTGCGGGGCGTTTCAACAACCTCTACGGCAACACCTTTGTCGTGCCTGAGCCCTACATCATGAAGGCGGGCGCGCGTGTGCGCTCGTTGCAGGATCCGACCAAGAAGATGTCCAAGTCCGACGAAAACCAAAACTCCTTCATCTCCCTGAAGGACGACAAGGATACCATCCTGCGTAAGTTCAAGCGTGCCGTCACCGATTCCGAGGCGGTCGTGCGTTACGCCGACGGCAAGGACGGCATCAACAACCTGATGGAGATCTATGCCGCCGTGACGGGCAAGAGCTATGAAGAGATCGAGCGCGAATTTGACGGTCGCGGCTACGGTGATTTCAAGGTTGCCGTCGGTGAAGCGGTCGCCGCGGAGCTTGTTCCCGTGCAGGAGCGTTTCGACGCGCTCCTCAAGGATAAGGCGTATCTCGAAGAGATGATGAAAAAAGGTGCCGAAACCGCCTCGCGCATCGGCGCTCGCACCCTCGCGAAAGCAAAAAAGAAGATGGGCTTCCTGCTGTAATGACAATAAAAAAGAGCGGTTCAAATGGAACCGCTCTTTTTTTATGCTTTTACGATATCCAAGATCAATGGCAAGGGGGCGGGGGCGGTGCTTTCGATCGTCACCGCCTGCAAAAACGCCGCCTCGGCGGCATCGAACCGCGTTTTGTCGGAGGCGTAGAGTGTGCAAAGCAGCTCGCCTTGTTGCACGGCATCGCCGGTCTTCTTGTGAAGCATCAGTCCGGCGCTCATGTCGAGTGCGTCGCCTTTTTTGGTGCGTCCGGCGCCGAGCAACGTGCAAACGCGCCCGATCGCTTCGGTGTCGGCCTTGGTGATAAAGCCGTTTTTGTCGGCACAAATCACGCGCTCAAACGGGGCGTGCGGCAAGCGCGACGGCTCGTTGACGACGCGCGCATCACCGCCTTGTGCCGCGATCATGGCGCGGAGTTTTTCGAGTGCCTTTCCGCTTTGCAACGCCGCTTCCGCTTCGGCGCGACATACGGCGGTGTCTTTGCCGCTTGCCATTTCGAGCATCGCCGTCACGATAGACAGCGACAGCTCCGTCAAGTCGCTCGGACCGTTGCCGCGAAGTGTATCGATCGCTTCTTGCACTTCAACGGCGTTGCCGACCGCCCATCCGAGCGGACGATCCATATCGGTGATGAACGCCTGTACCTGCCGTCCGTTTTTCGTGCCGATGTCCACCATCGCTTCTGCAAGCGCCTTGGCGTCTTCGGGCGTCTTCATGAAGGCGCCGCTTCCCGTTTTGACGTCGAGCACCAGCGCTTTTGCACCGCTTGCAAGCTTTTTGGACATGATGGAGGAGGCGATGAGTGAGAGCTCATTGACTGTACCCGTCACGTCGCGCAGGGCGTAGAGCTCTTTGTCCGCAGGGGCGATGTCACCGCTTTGGGCGATGATGCAAAGCCCGTGTTCCTGCACGATCGCTTGAAACCGCTCTTTGTCGAGTGTGGTTTGAAATCCGTCGATCGCCTCGAGCTTGTCGATGGTGCCGCCCGTGTGACCGAGTCCGCGCCCCGACATTTTGGCGACCTTGAGACCACAAGCGGCGGCAAGGGGCGCGACCACAAGCGAGGTTTTGTCGCCGACACCGCCCGTCGAATGCTTGTCGACGGTGAAACCGTCGATCGCGGACAAATCGACCGTGTCCCCGCTGTGCATCATGCAGTCGGTCAAAACGGCGGTCTCGTGCTTGTTCATACCGCGAAAACACACCGCCATCAGCAGGGCCGATGTTTGGTAGTCGGGGATGGTGCGCTCGGTGACCCCTTGCACAAAATAGGCGATCTGTGCGTCTGAAAGCGCCTCACCGCGCTTTTTGGCTTCGATCAATTCGATCATGCGCATGGCGTTCACCTCCCGAGGTTAAAAGCGTTGGGCATCAGGTCATGAAGCGTAACGTCGCCGCCCGTCAGACACACGGGTGTTTCGGGATCGCAAAATTCCGAAAGCACCTGCAGGCATGCGCCGCAGGGATAGCACGGCGCGTCGGTGTCTTCTCCGATCGGAGCTCCCACGATCGCCACGGCGCAAAAGCGCGTCGCACCGCTTGCCACTGCTTGCATCACCGCGCCGCGTTCCGCACAGCAGGTGAGGGAATAGGAGGCGTTCTCCACGTTACAACCTCCAAATATCCGCCCGTCCTCGCTGAGAAGAGCGGCCCCCACCGCAAATCCCGAATAGGGGGCGTAGGCGTTTTGGCGCGCTTCTTCGGCGGCGCGCATCAAGGTGTTTCGGTCAAAGCTCATCGTATCATCTCCTTTGCAAAGGATGTGCCGCACGGTGGTGCTTGGACGCCGAACAGCTCGGCGATCGTCGCACCGACGTCGGCAAAACTCGTTCTTGTTCCGAGATTGACGTTTTCGAGGATGGGGGTGCCGACCGCGAGAAACGGCACCGCTTCCCGCGTGTGGTCGGTACCGCGAAACGCGGGATCGCATCCGTGGTCGGCGGTCAACATCAGGATGTCGCCTTCGCGCATCTGTGTCAACAGATCGGCGAGAGCGGCATCCATCTCGTTGAGTGCACGGACATAGCCGTCTACATCGCGGCGATGACCGTACACCATATCAAAATCCACCAGATTGACAAAGCACAGTCCGCGAAACTCCTCGTTCATCAGCGCGCGCGTTGTTTTCAGTCCGTCGGCATTATTTTCGGTGCGGATCGTTCGCGTCAATCCTTGTCCTGCGAAAATATCGTGGATCTTTCCGATGCCGATCACCTCAAACTTGGCTTGCTTGAGTGCGTCAAGCACGGTTTCTTTCGGGGGCGTCAGCGAATAGTCGTGGCGGTTTTTGGTGCGGAAAAAGCCGTTTTCGGCATCGCCGCGAAACGGTCGCGCGATCACGCGTCCGACGCCGTGTTCGCCTTGCAGGAGCTGTCTTGCTTGCTCGCAGCAGCGGTACAACTCTTCAAGCGGCACGATCTCTTCGTGTGCCGCGATCTGCAACACGCTGTCCGCGGAGGTGTAGACGATGAGTGCGCCCGTCTTGACGTGCTCCTCACCGTAGTCGCGGATGACCTCGGTACCCGAATAGGGACGGTTGCAAAGAATATCGCGCCCGAATGACGCTTTCAAATTCTCGATCACTTCCGACGGGAATCCATCGGGATAGGTGGGAAGCGGTGTCGCGCTCTGCACGCCGCACAGCTCCCAATGCCCGATGGTGGTGTCCTTGCCGCGAGACGCTTCTTGCAGTCGTCCGAACGCCCCGATGGGCGTACCGTTTCGCGTTCCCTCGACTCCGTCGATATGGAACAGCCCGAGCGTTTGCAACGTCGGCACGCACAGCTTGCCGCTTTGCAGGCAGGAGGCGAGCGTGTCGGCCCCCTCGTCGCCGAAGGCGGCGGCATCGGGCGCATGACCGATGCCGAAGCTGTCCGCCACCAACCAGAAAATACGTTGGATCATAGCGATCTTATCCTTTCGTCAGTGCGTAAACGGCACCCGATGTACCGATGCGGTCGCATCCCATCTCCAAAAAGTGCTCCATATCCTCGCGTGTGCGAATGCCGCCCGCCGCCTTGATCTTGACGCCGGGTGCGATGTGTTGCTTGAACAGTTCGATATCCGCAAGCGTGGCACCTCCCGTGCCGAAGCCGGTGGAGGTTTTGATGAATTCGGCACCGCCCTCGCTCACCGAGCGGCACAGCGCGATTTTTTCGCTCTCCGTCAAATAGCAGGTCTCAATGATGACCTTGAGCAGCTTACCGCCACACGCCGCTTTGATCGCGCGGATCTCCTCGGTCACGGCGTCGAAACGCCCTTCCTTCACGTCACCGAGAGAGACGACCATGTCGATCTCATCGGCGCCGTTTGCCACCGCGTCGGCGGTTTCGGCGACCTTGACGGCGGTGGTGTTGTAGCCGAGCGGGAAGCCGATGACGGTGCAGATGGTCAGCTGCTCACCGAACGCTTCCTTGACCGCCTTGACAAAACGCGGCGGAATGCACACGCTTGCGGTTTGGTGCGCGATCGCCTCACGGCAAAGCGCCATCACCTCCTCGGTGGTGGACACCGCCTTGAGCAAGGTGTGGTCGACGTGCGAAAAAATAACCGAAGCTTCCATGTGTTCGTACTCCTTTTCAAACGAGATATCCATTAAGAAAAGCATAGCATATTTTCGTCGGCTTGACAACCATCCGCTTGTGTTCTATACTTAAAAAAACCGAAACGGGGGGTGACGACAACGGACGAACAACAGCGCATTGAGCGCACCATCATCAAGACCTATCGCAAAACCGTTTGGCAGCCGTTTGTCGGCGCTCTGAAATCCTATCAATTGATTGAAAAAGGCGATCGCATTGCCGTTTGCGTGTCGGGCGGCAAGGATTCGTTGCTGCTTGCCAAGTGTATGCAACAACTGCATCGCCACAGCGAGGTGCCGTTTGAACTGTGCTTCCTTGCGATCGATCCCGGGTATTCCGAAGACGATCGCGCCCAATTGATGCATCTTTGCGAAACGCTCGGCATTCCTCTCACGTTGCGGGAGGTACCGCTGTTTCGCATCGTTTCCGAGCAGACGGATGGCTCGCCTTGCTATCTGTGCGCGCGGATGCGCCGCGGCTGGCTCTATAAACTCGCATCGGAGCTTGGATGCAACAAGATCGCTCTCGGGCACCATCTCGACGATGTGGTGGAGACCGCCCTTATGAGTATGCTCTACGGTGCGGAGATCAAAACCATGATGCCTAAGCTCAAAGCGTCGAATTACGACGGTATGGAATTGATTCGCCCGCTCTATGCGGTGCGCGAAAGGGATATTTTGCTGTGGAAGAACAACACGGCTTTGACGTTCCTGCACAGCGGATGTCCGCTCGGCGAAAGCGGATGCGGCGGCTCCAAGCGTGCCGAAATGAAAGCACTCGTGCAGTCCCTTCGCGCGACGTTGCCCGATGCGGACAAGCAGTTGTTCCGCAGTTTGCACAACGTCAACATCGGCATGGTGCCCGCCTACCGTGAAGGCGACAATCGACCGCTGATCGAGTTCACACAGCGTTACGGGGAGGTGGCGTCGGATGAAGGAACAATTTGAGCGCGAAGCGATGGTGCTCGGTGAGGAAGCGGTGGAGCGTCTGCATCGCGCGAAGGTCGCAGTGTTCGGTGTGGGCGGTGTCGGCTCCTACACGGTGGAGGCGCTTGCGCGCGCAGGAGTCGGGCATCTGCTTCTTGTAGATAACGATACCGTCAGCGTTACGAACATCAACCGTCAACTCATTGCGCTCCATTCCACCGTCGGACGCCCGAAAGTGGAGGTCGCCGCCGAACGCATCCGCGATATCTATCCCGAGTGCGATGTGCAAACCAAGGCATTGTTTTATACTCCCGAAACCGCCGATGAGATCGATCTGTCCGACTGTGACTACATCGTCGACGCGGTCGACACCGTCGCGGCAAAGCTCGAGCTGATCGTGCGCGCGAATGCATTGTCCGTTCCGATCCTGTCGTGCATGGGTGCAGGCAACAAACTCGATGCGACGCGGTTTGAAGTGACGGACGTCTTCAAAACGAGCGTCTGTCCCTTAGCGCGCGTGATGCGCCGCGAACTGCGCGTGCGCGGGATCAAGGCGTGCAAGGTGGTCTATTCCACCGAAGAGCCGATCCTTTCGTCCGAGGGACGGCGCGTCCCCGGCAGTGTGTCCTTTGTACCGTCGGTCGCGGGACTCATCGCCGCCGGCGAAGTCATCAAAGAGTTGTGTAAATAAGAAAAAACCTCAAACCATCGGAATTTGCGTTTTGACGGTTTGAAGGGCGGAAAAAGTCTCAAAGCCGAGGAAACCGAAGGCGTAGGCGTACAACAGTACGGTAGTCCTTCGGTTGACGACGGAAGTCAAAACGCCTTGCGAAGCAAGAGCGGGAGTATCCCGAACGATCCCCGTTTTGTTTATGCCTCATATAGGAACGCATACAAAATAAAAAACCTCAAACCATCAGAATTTGCGTTTTGACGGTTTGAGGCTTTTTTACTTTAATCGGTCGCGGATCATGCGTGCGCAGTAGTAAACATTGCCGCCGCCCATCGTAACGACCAGATCGCCCTCTTCGGCGTTTCGGATGATGTAATCGGTGATAGCGGGGAAGTCTGCAAGATACACACCGTTGTCCATTTTCGCAGTGATCTGGTCGGAATGGACGTTCCATGTGTTCTGCTCGCGCGAACCCATGATGTCGCTCACGACGGCGGTGTCTGCGATGGACAGCGCTTTGGCGAAATCGTCCAGATGGCGCGCGGTGCGCGAGAAGGTAAACGGCTGGAAGATCGCCCACACACGGCGATAGCCCATTGCTTTGGCGGAGGTGAGCGTCGCGGTGATCTCGGTGGGGTGGTGGGCATAATCGTCGGCGATGGTGATGCCCTTGAAGGTTCCGAGGAACTCAAAGCGGCGTCCCGCGCCGCGGAAATCGGCAATACCGTCGGCGATCGCCTCGGGCGACACACCGCACAAATGCGCCGCCGCAATGGCGGTAAGTGCGTTGAATACGTGATGACGACCGGGGATGCCCAGCGTCACCGCCACGAAGAATGCACCGTTGTGGTAGCAATCAAAGCGGAAATACGAATCCTCGCAGGTGATGTTCTTGGCCTGCCATTCAGAGCCGTCTGTGAGACCGCAGGTGATAACGGGCTTGTCGAGCCCTTCAATAGCCTTGAGGGTATTTGCATCGTCGGCGTTGACGATCAGCGTGCCGCACAGCTCCGAAAATTTGCGAAACGACGCGATCACACCCTCAAGCGAGCCGAAGTATTCCAGATGGTCGGCGTCGACGTTCAAAATGATGCCGACAGCGGGACGCATCGAAAGATAGTGATCTTGGAATTCGCACGCCTCGCACACCATCGTGTCCGATTTGCCTGCACGACCGTTCGCGCCGATGAGCGGCAGACGACCGCCGATGAACACCGACGGATCGAGATCCGCTTTGAGAAGCGTGTGGGACAGCATAGACGACGTGGAGGTCTTTCCGTGCGTACCCGCCACAGCAATGGTGTTGCCGTAGCGACGGGTGATCTCGCCGAGCAACGCGCCGCGCTCGATGGTCGGTACCCCCTGTGCGTTTGCCGCGCAAAGCTCGGGGTTGTCACTGCTGACCGCCGACGTGTAGACCAGCAATTCGCTGTCGCCGAGGTTTTCTGCCGCGTGACCGCGATAGATATGGATGCCGAGTCCTTCGAGACGATGGATGTTGTCCGATTCGCCCCAGTCCGAACCCGTGATGATGTAACCCTGTTCGTGCAGGATCTCTGCAAGCGGGCTCATGCCCGAACCGCCGATACCGACGAAGTGTACGCGCTTGATGTGATCCAACGTGCCGGATGATTGCATGGATAGCTCCTCCTTTGGTGACGTTCCTATATCTTGTATTATATGGCGTATCGATAAAAAAGAAAAGATGTTTTTGCATTTTTTTACAAAATTTCGCGTTCACCTCGAATGCACATTGACTTTCCGTTGCCTGCATGATAGACTGAAAACGTAGTTTACATTAACTTTTGGGAGGTTTATCCTATGAGCGAAAAGATCAAAGTCGGTATCATCGGTGTCGGCAGCATTTCTCACAGCCACATCGTCGGTTACCTTGCGAATCCCAACGTGGAACTGTACGCATTTTGCGATATCAACGAGAAACAGCTCCAAGAGATGGGCAAGACCTACAACGTGGAACGCCTGTTCACGAGCGCGGAAGAAATGCTGGCTCTGCCGGAGATCGACGCGGTGAGCGTTTGCACCTGGAACGCGGCGCACGCGCCGTGCACCATTGCCGCCCTCAACGCCGGCAAGCACGTCCTGTGTGAGAAGCCGATGGCGATGAGCGTGGAGGAAGGCAAGGCGATGCAAGAAGCCGCCGAGAAGAACGGCAAGCTGCTCATGATCGGCTTTGTCCGTCGCTACGGCAACGACTGCGCCATCCTCAAGGATTTCATCGACAACGGCAACTTCGGTGATCTGTATTATACCAAAGCCACCTACCTGCGCCGCAACGGCAACCCCGGCGGCTGGTTCGGTGATCGTCGCTATTCGGGCGGCGGTCCGCTGATCGACCTCGGCGTGCACGTCATCGACCTGGTGCGTTACCTGCTCGGCAATCCGAAACCCGTATCGGTGTATGCGGCGACCTTCCAAAAGCTGCTCGACCGTCCCGGTATCAAAGACAAGGCGGCATACACGCCGTCTCATGCGATCCCCGATCTGAAGTGTGACGTCGAAGATCTCGCCACCGCGATCATTCGTTTTGACAACGGCGCGGTGCTCAACGTGGAGGCGAGCTTCAGCCTGAACGTCAAGCAGGACAGCGGCTCCATCGAGCTGTTCGGCACCAAGGCGGGCGCGAAGATCGATCCTGAGCTTGAGATGTTTACCGACATCAACAACTACATGGCGAACGTCAACCTCTGCATGCCGACGGCGCTGTCGTTTGACGGTCTGTTCACCAACGAGATCGCACACTTTGTCGATTGCGTCCGTGAGGGCAAGACCTGCGTCTCGCCCGCGGCGGACGGCGTCGAAATGATGCGTATCCTCGAAGCGGCTTACGAGTCCGCGCGCACCGGTCACGAAGTGGTGCTCGACTGATAGGAAACAAAAAAGAACCGTTCCGCGGAACGGTTCTTTTTTTACTCTCATTTTTCAAATCCCGAGCATCATCGAAGCGATTTGGAAATAGACGACCAACGTCAGAGCGTCCACAATGGTGGTGATGAAGGGACTCGCCATCACCGCCGGGTCAAAACCGATCTTTTTGGCGAGCATCGGCAAAGCACAGCCGATGACCTTCGCCGCGATGACCGCCACGACCAGCGTCAGCGAAATGACCAGCGCGACTTCCCAGGTGACGGATGGGTTCGTTTGCGCATCGATCAGCAGGAGTTTTGCAAAGTTGACCAACGCCAGCACCGCACCGCAGAGGAGCGAAATGCGGAATTCCTTCCACATAACGCGCGGCAGATCGCGAAACTCGATTTCATCCAGCGACAAACCGCGCGTAACGGTGACGGAAGCCTGCGAGCCGCTGTTGCCGGCGGTGTTCATCAGCATCGGAATGAAGGCGGTCAGGATAACAAAGCGTCCGAGCGCTTCTTCGTAGGCGGTGATGATGTATCCGGTGAAGGTGGCGGACAGCATGAGAAGCGTCAGCCACGGGATGCGTGACAAGAATGTCTTGAACACGCTTGTTTTCAAATAGGGTTTATCACTCGGCGAGATGGCGGCCATCTTTTCGATGTCTTCGGTCGCCTCTTCCTGCAAAACGTCGATTGCGTCGTCAACGGTGATGATACCGACCAGGCGATTTTCCGTGTCCACGACGGGGAGCGCCAGAAAGTCGTATTTGTTGAACATCTGTGCCGTCGCTTCCTGATCCTCGTGGGTGGTAACGCTGATGACGTTATCCTCCATGATGTCCTCGATGAGCGCGTCGCTGTCCGAGAGAAGGAGGGTCTTGGCGGAGACCATACCGATAAGGCGGCGGTCGTTTTCGGTGACGTAGCAGGTGTAGATGGTCTCCTTGTCGATGCCGGTACGACGGATGTTGACAAACGCTTCCTCCACCGTCATGTCGCGCTTGAGGCGAACAAACTCGGTGGTCATAAGACTACCGGCGCTGTCTTCGGGGTAATGGAGGATCTGGTTGATGCTGTGGCGCATCTCCGACGGCGCAACCGTCAGGATGCGGTGCACCACGGAGGCGGGCATTTCCTCGATCATATCGACGGTATCGTCGATGTACAGCTCGTCCAAGACTTCCTTAAGCTCCTGGTCGCTCAGTACGCGAATGAGGCGTTCTTGCGCGTCGCTGTCGAAATAAGCAAACACCTCGGCGGCGACCTCTTTGGGCAGGATGCGGAACACGAGCGGCAGTTTTTCCTGCGGCAAGTCTTCAAGCAACTGCGCGATATCGGCGCAGTTGATATCCTCGAACACCTCGCGCAATTCGAGATAATGACGAGCCGTGAGCAAATCGGTGATTTGTTCAAGCTGCTGTTCGTACAATTCTTCTTGGGTTGGCATGGGTGTTCACTCCCTTTCAAAGCATGATAGTATGGGAGCAGAACAAAACCGTTAACCGTTGTGCGTGTGAGCAACGCAGAACCGTTGCTCGGTGCATTGCGGAGGCTTTGTACTGCCGCTGACGGACTCCATGTTGCTCACTCCTTTTGCGGAAAAATGGTGGTGTGCGCTACGCGCAATATGCTTATATTTTACGCCGTTTTGGGAGGGTTTGTCAATTCTTGCACGTAAAAAAAGTAAAAAAATTTCCGTTTGCACCTTTTCGTCGCGCGGAAAACATGGTATACTGAAAAAAAGCTACGAAAAAGGAGAACGACGATCGTGAGGAAAGAAAAATCGTGCGGCGCTCTTGTGGTGCGCCGCGGTGCAGAGTCTCCCGAAATTTTGCTCATCAAACACAACGGTGGTCATTGGGCGTTTCCGAAAGGACACATGGAAGCGGGCGAAACCGAAGAGGAGACGGCGTTGCGTGAGGTGCAGGAGGAAACGGGACTCACCGTGAAACTCGACACGCGCTACCGCGAAATGGTGACTTTTTCGCCCGCACCGCGTACAATGAAGGACGTGGTGTATTTTGCGGCGACGGTGCTCAGCGGCACCGAAACTCCGCAATTGACCGAAGTGAGCGACGTGCGTTGGGTGCCGTTCGACGAAGCGCACAAGTTCATCACGTTTGAAAACGACTGCCACTTGTTCGAAAAAATGCGCGAATTTACCGCACGGTATGCATTGCTTGATTGAAAAAAGAGCCGCTTGGAGATTATCTCAAGCGGCTCTTTTTATATGTGTTTACTGCAAGGTGTTTTGTTCGTCTTCGATCTCGGCAAGCAGATCGTCGATCGACGGAGGCGTCGCATCGGTCGGTTGCACGTCGGGAAGCGGCTCAACCGAGGGCGCAGGAACCGTCGTTTCCTCATCCCGGACTTCAGGGACACATTCGACCTTCGGCTCCAGCGTCGGGAGAAGCTGATCCGGCGAAAACGGCGGATCCAGCGGATCGTAGGGTTTTTGCGGTTCGCTCCACGCAGTCGGGGCATCCGCGTTTTCGGTCGTTGCAACGGGCTCCGCTTCGTGCGCTTTGGAGAAGACCTGCATCGCGGCAAATACGAGCGCCGTCAAACCGATCACGCCGTCGACAATGACGGTCATCAGATCGTGGATGGACAGATTGCTGACGTTATTGGTCACCACCAGATGGGAGATCGTGGCGGGGATGCTCGAGATGGAGGTCATCGCCGTGCACAACGCCAGAATGGGGAGACCGTTGTGGGGCTTTTTGCCGATGCCGGACATCGCGCGCGCAAATTGCAGGAAGAAGAGCGACGCAAACACCAGTGTGGCAAAATCAAAGAAATTTTTGGAGATGTCAATGGTGCTGGCGTAGGAGATCTCATAGCGCGCCAGACGGAACCACATCCACAGCGCGGGGCAAAGCGACAACCACTTCAAAAGTGTGGAGTCCGCTGTCTTGGCGGACATCCAGCGAAAACCGAGCAGAACCAGATACAGACCGCCCAACACTTCGAACGCGATCACGGACGCGGCCAGCGTCAGATCCATGGCGGTCGGCTCATGGTTTTGATCAAACATAGTTTCGATGGCAAACACGTCCGTTACGGCCGTCAGCGCCATCACAGCACCGCCGAAGGTGGCGATCCAGCCGCACGGCGTGCTCCAACCGGAGTGCGGTTGCGTGGGGGTCGGTTTGCGCGAGATGAACAGTGCCAACACCGCCACCGCCGCAATGCCGAACAACACGGAGCATACAACGGGCATCTCCATGCCGAATACGGTGAGATGCGGAAGGACGGGGATCTCCTTAATACGGAGAACCGCCAACAGGAGCGTCGCACCGACGGCGCTCCAAAATGCAATCTTACGACGAGTCACGAAAAACCCTCCTTCGAATCAGCGGTCATCGAGCGACACATACGGTTGCTCGGGCATGACCGATTTATAGGCGGGACGGATGATGCGACGGCAGGTGTACAGCTCTTCCATACGATGCGCGCACCAACCGGCCATACGCGCCACGGCAAACAGCGGCGTGAACAGTTCGGGCGGAATGCGCAACGCGCGGTACACCAGACCCGAGTACATATCGACGTTCGCGCACAGCGCTTTGTCGATACCGCGCACCTCGGCCAGTACGTCGGGGGCGAGCTTTTCAATGGTTTCAAGCAGTCGGAATTCGCGACCGAAGCCCTGCTTTTCCGCAAGGGGATAGGCGGTTTTCTTAAGCAGCACCGCGCGAGGGTCGGACATGGTGTACACGGCGTGTCCCATGCCGTAGATCAAGCCGCTGCCGTCGCCGGCCTCGCCGCGGGCGATCTTTGTCAGAAATGCGCGGACCTCGTCTTCGTCTTCCCAGTTTTTGACGTTTTGCTTGACGGCGTCTTGCATCTGCGTCACCTTGGCGTTGGCACCGCCGTGGCGCGGACCTTTGAGCGAACCGATCGCCGCGCCGATCGCGGAGTAAATATCCGTGCCCGACGAGCTGAGGACGCGCGTGGTGAAGGTGGAGTTGTTGCCGCCGCCGTGTTCGGCGTGAAGGATGAGGCACAAATCGAGCAACAGCGCTTCTTCGTGCGTGAACTGCGAATCGTCACGCAGGGAATAGAGGATGGATTCCGAAGTGGAAAGACCGTCTTTGAACGGATGGAACACCATCACGTCGTTGTCGTAATACCGACGCTTGACCTGGTAGGCGTACGCCATGATGGTGGGCATGGCGGCGATGAGCTGGATGGATTGCTGCAACGTGTTTTCCATCGAGGTATCATCGGGGTTGTCGTCGTAGGAGTAGAGCGTCATGACCGCGCGCGCCATTTTGTTCATGATGTTCGGGGAGGGCGCTTTGAGGATGATATCCTCCGCAAAATACTCGGGCAGATCGCGGTAAGAGGACAACAGGCTCTGGAAGCCCGCAAGCTGAGCTTTGTTCGGGAGCTTGCCGAACAGCAACAGCCACACCGTCTCTTCAAAGCCGAAGCGCGCTTCCTTTTGGCAGCCTTCCACCAGATCGTAAATGTCGATGCCGCGATAGATCAAACGACCGGGAACGGGCGATTTTTCACCCTCGTTCATGACGTAACCGTGCACGTTGCACACTTTGGTCAAGCCGGCCATAACGCCGCTACCGTCGCTGTTACGCAGACCGCGTTTGACTTCGGTCTTGTTGCGTGAAGCGTCGATGGTGGTATTTTTTTGAAGCTCGCCGCATAACTCTTCTAATGTGGTGCGAGAAAACTCGCGATTGGATTTGTTCACAATCGGTTCCTCCGATCTATATAAAGTGTAATTGTAGGCATATTTATTTTATTATAAAAGGAATACTTTACAATGTCAAGAGAAAGGATGAGACAATATGAAAGGATACGGCGTATTATCGGTGCTTGTGATGGGGATATTGTTGCTTTTGCCGTCGGTGTTCGTTGCATCACCGCCCGAAACGGGACAAGCCGCTTTACCCGAGACACCTCCGAAGACCGCCTTCACCGTCGCACACAGCGACGGCACGACCGTCAGCGAGATCGCCGCTTACGATTTGACGTTGTATGAAACGATGGCAACGGTCGCACCCGACGCCCCCGACGAAGCGATCAAGGCGCAAGCGGTCGTCTGCTACACCGCGTTTTGCTACCAGCGTCATACAAAGGAAGAGGGAAAAGCCGACGTGGCAACGACCGCTCTGCCGTTTCCCGAGGCGTACAGCGAGGCGTATTGGCAAGAACGATGGGGCGCGCAATACGAAACCAACGCACAGCGCTTTCGCGCCGCCGTGTCGGCGGTGGAGGGACAACGCCTGCTCTGCGACGGCAACCCCATCATGGCGGTGCATCACGCGATGAACAGCGGGCAAACCGAATCCGCCGCCGTGCTGTTCGGGCAAGAGATCCCGTATCTGCGCCCTGTATCCAGCGCCGCCGACGCGCTGAGCGTGGATCAGCTGTCCACCGTATCGATCCCTGTCGAGGAGGTCAAACCCATCCTGTCCGCTCTCGTGACTGCCGAAGCGGTCGGGGAACCGTCGACGTGGTTCGGGGAAGCGGTGTGCACCGAGGCGGGAACGGTCACCACGATTACGGTGTGCGGCAAAAGCGTGAGCGGACAACAGATCATGCAGGCGTTTTCTCTGCCGTCGGCGGCGTTTGCGGTGCAGGTGCAAGACGGGGCGGTGATCTTCACGGTGCATGGCAGAGGACATTTTGTGGGACTCAGCGTGTATGGCGCGGCGGCGATGGCCGAGGATGGCGCGACGTATGACACGATTTTGAAGCATTACTATACGGGTGCGGAGCTGAAAATATAAGAACAGCGCGAGACACGGTGTGTCTCGCGCTGTTGTTGTATGATGCTGTTACAGATCCCATCCGGTCATATCGGACACTCTGCTGATCAGCACACCGGCACAGCGGTGGTGAGCGCGCAGATTCGGATGGTTCGCGGCACCGCGCTCATCCTCAAAGCCCCAAACGGATTGCATACGTTGGTATTGGACGCGGTCGCTTTCGAAGGCATCGATCGCTTCTTGAAGCGAGTCGTGCAAATGATCGGTCATCATGCCGTAGACCCAGAGGATCTTGGCGTTCGGATACACCTCCTGCAAGCGACGGATAAACGCCGTGATCGCTTGCTTGAAGGACTCTTTCTCTTCGTCGGTCTCGTCGCCGTAGGTGTCGTTTGTGCCGGCGTTGATGACGATGAGGTGCGGTTGGAAGCGTGCGTGATCCCACGGGGCGGGGTTCGATATGGTGGTCAGCTCCGTAAATTCGGGGATCAACGGCGCCACGTAGCGTTCGCAGTTGCGCCAGATACCGCGACCGGAGATGCACACAAAGTGCGATTCCGCGCCGAAGTGCGCGGCGGTCAATGCGGCGGCGGTGTTCGAACCGTCCTGCTCGGCGGTTTTGAAGCCGTTTCCGAGCCCCTTTGTCAGCACGCCGAAGCCGCAGGTGATGGAGTCGCCGATGAAGAGGATGCGACGATCGGGAAGCGTGGGACGAGGCAACAATGCCGCCTGCTCGCCGTCGATCTCGATGCGACGAAGAACGAGAGGCACGCTGTCGAGCACCTCGTTGTTACGCACGCAAAACACGCGATGGTCGCCGTCTTCGGTGGCGTCCACTTCGATCACGGTCTGCTCCGAAGAGACACACAGACGATGGGAACGGTTGTCGACACGCACCTGTACGTACAACTGTTGGTTCAAATCGGGTGCGTCAAAATGAAAACGTACCGTCTTGCCGTGAAAGCGGAAAAAGACGCCCGAGTTGGTCCAGTCAAACGCCAGCGCATCCTCGCGCTCGTCGGCGCGTCCGAGGACGTGCAGGTCGTTGTGGGGAAGAGAAACGGTTATCGACATGAATGACACATCCTTTTAGGGGTTCACAGCGAGCGCTCGAGCCAAACAGCGCCCACGTCGAGCGCGCTGTACAGACCGTTTTTCTCGCTCTTCTTGAGAATGCGATCCTTCATGCGAAGTTCTTCATCGGTGGAGAGAAGCTGCACCGACACGCGATCCGCGATCTCTTTGCCGTTGACGGTTTTGGTGGACAGCACCTGCATCATGATGACGCATTTTTCCGCCAAATCGCCGTAGTAAATGGTGTTGCCCGAACGGACAAGGGGTTTGCCTTTATAGGTGAGGAATTCCTCTTTGTTCGCCGCCATAAAAAAGCCTCCTTAGAAAATGGGTGATATACGCAACAAAAAGCGGCAGCAGGCACAAAGCTCACTGCCGCTTTGTTCGGTAGCGTATACGAATCAGCTGTTCAGATAGGAACGCACCATCGAACGAAGCAACTCATCGCGATCCACCTTGCGGATGAGCGAACGCGCATTTTTGTTGGTCGTGATGTAGGTCGGATCTTCCGAAAGGATGTAGCCGACGAGCTGGTTGATGGGGTTGTAGCCCTTCTCCTGCAATGCGTCATACACCTCGGTGAGAATGGCCTTCATCTGTAATTCCTTGTCGTCACCGATGGAAAATGTCATGGTATTGCCGCTCATAGTCGTGCCTCCGTTCTTGATGAAATGTCCTATATGATAGAATATACAGCAGTATTATAACGCATATTCCTCGATTTTGCAACCCTTTATGCGCGAAGTGTGCAGCCTTTTTCTTCGAGTTTCTTGAAAATCTTGTTCAAAGCGGGTTCGATGTCGCTGTCGGAGAGAGTACCCTCGTTACTGCGGAACCACAGACTGTACGCCACGCTCTTCTTGCCGGCTTCGATCTGCGCGCCTTGATAGACGTCGAACAGCTTGACCGATTCCAGCAGCTTACCGCCACCCAAACGGATCGCTTCTTCGATATCTGCCGCAGGCAATTCCGCATCGCACAGCAGTGCCAGGTCGCGCTCTACGGCAGGGAAGCGGGGAAGCGGCTTGTACAGCACGAGCTTCGACTCCGCTTCGAACAACGCGGGAAGCTCGATCTGCGCAACATACGCGCGCGTCGTCAGGCCGACTTCCTCGGCGGTGTCGGGGTGCAACTCGCCGAACACCGCGATCGCCGTATCACCGCACATCACCGTCGCTTGACGACCGGGATGCAGGAACGGCTCGTTTGAGCGGACGTATTTAACGGTCAGATCAAACGCCGCAAACAGTTGCTCGATCAAGCCCTTCAGCGTGAAGAAGCTCTCCCCGTCACCGTACAGACCGATCGACAGCGCCGGACGCTCGATGGGCTGTTCGGTCAGCGGCAGCGCCTTGGGGATGAACAGCTTGCTCACCTCAAACAGACGCACCGCCTTCGCTTTGCGGTTGAAGTTGGTGGCCATGACCGTCAACATACTGGTGAAAAGCTGCGTACGCATGGTGGAGTATTCGTCGCCGAGCGGGTTCTTGAGAACGACCGCCTGACGGCGCGCGTCGTCCGCAGGGAGCTTGAGCAGGTCGATCGCCTTGGAGCCGATGAACGAATAGGTCGTGATCTCCTGCAGACCGTTGGCGCACAGAAGCGCTTTGATGCGGTCGGTCTTGATGCGCTCGGGCAACTTCTTGCCGCGCGTGACCGCGCCCGTCATCGGCGTGCCGACGATGTGATCGTAGCCGTAAATACGCATCACTTCTTCTGCAAGATCCGCACGACCCTCCACGTCGTCACGGAAGGAGGGAACGCGGCAGGTGAGCACGCCGTCCTCGAGCGTCGTTTCGATGCAAAGGCTGTTCAAGATCTCCGCCATCGTCTCGTGGGGAACGCTGACACCCAGCAGATCGGTGATGCTGTCCGCCTTGACGGTCAGCACACGCGGCGCGGGAAGCGACTCGTAACGGTCGATCACGCCGCCGAGCACGTCGCCGGCATCGAGTTCGTCGATGAGCTGCAGAGCGCGCTCCATGGCGTATTCCACGGTGTGGATGTCCACGCCCTTTTCAAAGCGTGCCGACGATTCGGTGCGCATGCCGAGTGCACGCGCCGTGCGGCGCACGCTGTCGCGGCGGAACTTCGCGCATTCGAGGAAGAGGTCTTGGCTGTCCTCCTTGATCTCGCTGTTGAGACCGCCCATGATACCGGCCGGACACGAGGGATTCTCGGCGTCGGCAATGACGAGCATATCAGAGGTGAGCGTGTGATCTTTGCCGTCGAGCGTCGTCATCGGCTCGCCGTCCTTGGCGCGGCGCACGATGATCTTCGCACCCGCGATATCACGCAGGTCAAACGCATGCATCGGTTGACCCGTTTCGAGCATGACAAAGTTGGTGATGTCGACGATGTTGTTGATGGGGCGCATACCCGCCGCTTTCAGACAATCCTTCATCCAGTCGGGCGACGGCGCGATGCGCAGGTTCTTCACCACGCGACCGAGGTAGCGCGGGCAGAGGTCGTAATCGGTGACCTCGATATCAATGTGGTTTTTCATGTCGTCCTCAACGGTCTTGTAGGACGGGGCGGGCAGACGGAATTCCGTCTTAAGCGCCACGGCGATCTCGCGCGCCACACCGAGAACACTGTTGCAGTCGGGGCGGTTGGCGGTGATCTTAAAGTCGATGACGGTGTCGTTGAGGCGAAGCACTTCGCGCATATCCGTGCCGGGGACAATATCCTCGTTCAGGATCAAAATGCCGTACACCTCGGCACCGGGATAGTCGGAATCCTTCAGGCACAGCTCCTCACCCGAGCAGAGCATACCGTTCGACGGCACGCCGCGCAGCTTGCCTTTTTTGATGTGCATACCGTTGGGAAGGTGGGAATCGTGCAATGCGGCGGGGACGATCGCGCCCTCAAAGACATTGTCCGCGCCGGTGACGATCTGCACCGTTTCTTCGGCACCGATGTCCATCGTGCAGATCTGCAGTTTATCCGCGTCGGGATGCTTCTCCAGACGCACGATGCGCGCCGCAACCACGTTTTGCATGGTCTCGCTCAGATCTTCAATGCCTTCGACCTCAAAACCGCTCATGACCATTTTGTCGCAGAGTTCCTCCACGGGAACGTCAATATCGACATAGCGGCGAAGCCAGCTCAACGAAATTTTCATACTGTCGATACCTCCTTAAAATTGGTCGAGAAAACGCACGTCGTTTTCAAACAGCAAGCGGATGTCGCTGATCTTGTGGCGGGTGGTGGTCAAACGGTCCAGACCGATGCCGAACGCAAAACCGCTGTATTCTTCGGGGTCGATGCCGCAACCGCTGAGCACGCGCGGATGCACCATGCCCGCACCGAGGATCTCGATCCAGCCGGTGCCTTTGCACACGCGGCAACCTTCGCCGCCGCATTCCGAGCAGGACACGTCCACTTCGACGCTCGGCTCGGTGAACGGGAAGAACGAGGGGCGGAACTTGACCTTGGTCTGCGGACCGTAGATCTCGCGGGCGAATTGCTCCAGCACGCCCTTCAGGTCGCACATCGTGATGCCTTTATCCACGACAAGACCCTCCACCTGATGGAACACGGGGGAGTGGGTCGCGTCCACTTCGTCGGCGCGGAACACGCGACCGGGGCAGATGATGCGGATGGGAGGCTTGCGGTTTTCCATCGTGCGGATCTGCGCGGCGGAGGTTTGGGTTCTCAGCAGCAGATTGTCCGCCAAATAAAAGGTATCCTGCATATCGCGTGCCGGGTGATCGGCAGGGACGTTGAGCGCTTCAAAGTTGTAGTAATCGGTCTCCGCTTCGGGACCGTCCACCACGTCAAAGCCCATCGAACGGAAAATGTCAATGAGGTCTTCCAGCACGTTGTTCAGGGGATGCAGGCCGCCGACGGTGCGTTGTTCGCCGGGGAGAGTGACGTCGATGGTCTCCGCAGCAAGACGCGCGTTCTTCGCTTCCGAAGCGAGCACCGATGCCTTGGTTTCCAGCTTTTCCTCCAGCAGTTGACGCAGCTCGTTGACCATCTGTCCGATGACGGGACGCTCCTCGGCGGGGACACTTCCCATGCCGCGCAGGAGCGCGGTCAACTCACCTTTTTTACCAAGCATCCGAATGCGGAAATCCTCGATCTCTTTTTGCGAGGACAACGCATCCAGCTGTGCGAGCGCTTCGACGCGCAACGCTTCCAGTTGTTGTTTCATGTTCGCAGATTCCTTTCTTTGATTGGATTTTCAGAAAAAACGAAAAAGGAGTGGTGTGCGGAAACAAAAAACGCCCTCGTCCCACACGATAGGGACGAAGACGAAACGCTCCGCGGTACCACCCTGATTTTTGCTCGAAAAGCCACTGCTCGAAGCAAACACTCCTGCGGCCGGTAACGGGGCCTGCCGTCAACACCTACTGCGACACGGGGTCGGTTCAGCATTGCCGCTCGAAAGGGAACTTCGGTCACACGCGATCCTCCGATCGCTTTCAGCCGTGGCGATCGTCTCTGTGGGGGATGAAGGGGTGCGCTTACTTCCTTTGTCAACGCGTTAATCGAATTCAGTTTACCATAAGAAATATAAAAAGTCAAGTGGTGCGGCACAACGGATCGAAAAAGAAAAACAATTCATAAAAAATGTCGGCTACACCTTTACAGAAGCTGAAAAATATTGTAAAATGAAAACGTCTTTGGAACAAACTATATTGAAAACGGAAGTGACGCGATATGCAACCCAAGTATAAACGCATTCTTTTGAAATTGAGCGGCGAGGCGATGGCCGGTGCCGCGAAAACCGGTTTGGATTTTGACACAGTCTTGACGTTTGCCGAAGCCATCAAGGAGTGTGCCGACATGGGCGTGGAGATCGCCATTGTGGTCGGCGGCGGCAACTTCTGGCGCGGTCGTACCAGCGGCAAGATGGACCGCACCCGCGCAGACCATATGGGCATGCTTGCTACCACCATCAACGCGCTCGGCTTGGCGGACGCGCTCGAGCAGCTCGACTGCCAGGTGCGTGTGCAGACCGGCATCGCGATGAACCAGATCGCCGAGCCGTACATTCGTGCGCGTGCGGTGCGCCACCTCGAAAAGGGTCGCGTGGTCATTTTCGGTTGCGGTACCGGCAACCCCTTCTTCTCGACCGACACGGCGGCGGCTCTGCGCGCGGCGGAGATCGAAGCGGACATCATCTTCAAAGCCAGCATGGTGGACGGCGTGTACGACAGCGACCCGAAGAAGAATCCCGATGCGGTCAAGTTTGACCACATTTCCTATCTCGACGTTCTCAACAAGGATCTCAAGGTGATGGATTCGACTGCCGCGACGCTGTGCATGGACAACAACATCCCGATCCTGGTCTTTAACCTGCAGGATCCGCATAACATTGTGCGAGCGGTCGCAGGTGAGGCGATCGGCACGATCGTCGGCTAAGCGTGTATATTCGGTGCAGTACGCACCTTGTCAGATAAAGAAAGGGTTATGATCATGAAAGAAATTTTGAATAAGTGCGAAGAAAAAATGGGCAAGTCGGTGCAGGCGCTTCTCAACGAGTATGCAACCATCCGTGCCGGCCGTGCCAATCCCGGCGTCCTCGACAAGATCTCCGTGGAGTACTACGGTGTACCCTCTCCCGTCAACCAAGTGGCGGCGATCTCGGTGCCCGATGCGCGTACCCTGCTGATCACTCCGTGGGACAAGAGCACGCTTCGTGACATTGAGCGTGCGATCCTGACGTCGGACATCGGTCTCAATCCGCAAAACGACGGCAGCGTCATTCGCCTGCAATTCCCGCCCCTCAACGAGGAGCGTCGTCGCGAGTTGGGCAAAACGATCTACAAATACGCCGAAGAGGCGAAGGTCGCGGTGCGCTCGATCCGTCGTGACGGCATCGAAAAGCTCAAAGAAAGCAAAAAGGCGGGCGACCTGACCGAGGATGATCTGAAGATCGCCGAAAAGAAGATGCAGGATCTGACCGACAAGTTCTGCAAGGAGATCGACACGGAAGCAGCGGCCAAGGAGAAGGAGATCATGGAGCTGTAATCCCGATCTCGATACAGGTGAACAACGGGCGAACGGGACAGTTCGCCTGTTTTCCATATCTACGGTATACCGTTATGAGGTGATGCGCAGTGGCGCTGTTTCGAAAAAAGGCTCCCGAGTTGACGCTCGAATCGCTTCCGCGTGAGGCGTATCCGGCGCATATCGGGTTTATCATGGACGGCAACGGCCGTTGGGCAAAGAAACGCGGTTTGCCGCGTCGCATGGGACACGTGAGCGGCGCGCAGACGTTCCGCAAGATCGTCAAAGCGTGCGAGGCACGCGGCATTCAGTCGGCAACGTTTTATGCGTTTTCGACCGAAAACTGGAAGCGTCCGCAAGAAGAAGTCGACGCGATCATGGATCTGCTTCGCGACTACCTCAAGGAATCCCTGAAGGATTTCAAAGGGGAAAACATTCGTACCAAATTCATCGGTGACCGTTCGGCTCTCGCGCCCGACATCGTCGCGCTCATGGAAGAGGCGGAAGCCGAAACGGCGCACAAAACGGGTTTGACGCTGAACATCGCTTTGAACTACGGCGGCCGTCATGAGCTGGTCGGTGCGATCCGTATGCTTGCCGAGCAGGTCAAGGACGGAACGCTCCTCGCAGAGCAGATCGATGAACAGCGCGTGTCCGACACACTCGATACGGTCGGACAGCCCGACCCCGATCTGATCATCCGTCCGAGCGGCGAATACCGCACCAGCAACTTCCTGCTGTGGCAGTCGGCGTACGCCGAGTATGTGTTTATGGACGTGCTGTGGCCGGATTTTTCGGCAGAGCATTTGGATCGTGCTATTTTGGAATATGCACGACGCCATCGTCGGTTCGGCGGTGTATAAGGAGAACGAGCGAAAGGTTTGTGAGGAAATGAAGAAGAGGATTTTGACAGCGGCTGTGTGCGTGCCGCTTGCGGTGGCGGTGTTGTCGTTTTGCCCGGTATGGGTGACGCGCTTGGCGGTGGCCTTTTTCTGCTGTGTGGGTATGCTGGAAATGCTCAGCGCTTTGAAGCTGAACCATCACCGTTTGTTGACGGCGGTCGCCGTGGTGTTTGCGGCGGTGGTGCCGAGTCTCGATCAGCTCGGCGGCACAACGGCGATTTTGACCGCTGTGGCGATCTATGCGTTGCTTTTGACGGTCGTACAGCTCCTGTTCAACCAAACGCTGAAGGTGGAGCGCCTGATGTTCTTCGGTACCGCCTCGGTCATGACCATCGTACCGCTCGGTATGCTCGCGCACCTGTGTGCGATCCCGGACCACGGACGGTTTTACATCTACTTCGCCTTGATCATTGCGTGGCTTGCGGACATCGGTGCTTATTTTGTCGGCACCTTTCTCGGAAAGCATAAGCTCTGTCCGAACATCAGCCCCAAGAAGACGGTCGAAGGTTTGATCGGCGGTTTGATCTCGGCGGCGTTGTTCAGCATGGTGGGAGCATGGGTGTACCAACTGGTTGCGCTCGATGCCCTCGGCCTGCAGATCAATTTTTGGGCGGTGGCGCTCACCGCCATGGTGCTGTCGCCGCTGTCGGTGATCGGCGATCTGATCTGTTCGGTCATCAAGCGCCAAACGGGCATTAAAGATTTCGGCAATCTGTTCCCGGGACACGGTGGTGTGCTGGATCGCTTCGACAGCCTGATCTTTGTGGCACCGCTTCTCTATGTGGCGACGATGTTTATTCCGTTTGTTTCGTCCGCATACTTATAAACAACACAGCAGCGGCAGGCATTCGCGCCTGCCGCTTTGCGACCTTTTTTACCTATGTGAGAGCGAGGGGTTTTTGTGGAAACAAAGTCGTTGGTATTGCTGGGTTCGACCGGTTCGATCGGCACACAGACGCTCGGTGTCGTCGAGGAATGCGGCTACCGCGTGGATGCACTCGCGGCGGGACGGCAGGTGGCGGCGCTCGAAGAGCAGATCCGTCGATTCCGTCCGTCGGTTGCCGCGATGTATGATGAAGCGGCAGCGCGCGATCTGAAGACGCGCGTGGCGGATCTCGATGTGACGGTGCTCAGCGGTATGGACGGATTGTGCGAGCTGGCGAGTCGCAACGTCGATCTCGTTCTCAATTCCGTGGTCGGCATGGTCGGCTTGCAACCGACACTCAAAGCCATCGAAAGCGGCAACGACGTCGCTTTGGCGAACAAAGAAACGCTCGTTGCCGGCGGTGCGCTCGTTATGGATGCGGTCAAAAAGCACGGTGTGCGCCTGTTGCCCGTCGACAGCGAGCATTCCGCGATCTTCCAGTGCCTGCAGGGAGCCCCCGCCGATCGTCGTGCGGTTAAGCGCTTGATCCTGACCGCTTCGGGGGGACCGTTCTTCGGTCGTTCCGCCGCAGAGCTGGAGCACGTGACGCTGCAGGACGCGCTCAAGCATCCGAACTGGAGTATGGGTGCGAAGATCACCGTCGATTCCGCCAGCATGATGAACAAGGGACTCGAATTGATCGAGGCGCGCTGGTTGTTCGACGTACCGCCCGAAAAAATCGATGTGGTAGTGCATCGCGAGAGCATCATTCACTCGCTTGTGGAATATGTAGATAATGCGGTGATCGCGCAACTCGGCGTGCCGGATATGCGCGTACCGATCCAATACGCCTTGACCTATCCGGCGCGCGCGGTGTCGCCTGTCGGAGAATTGTCTTTGGCGGATGTGGCAACGATGACGTTTTATAAACCCGACGAAGAGACCTTCCGCTGTCTGCCGCTTTGTCGCGAGGCGATCCTGCGCGGCGGTCTGACGCCGGCGGCGGTCAACGGTGCCAACGAGCAGGCAGTGGCGTTGTTCATGGACGGCAAGATCGGGTTCATGGACATTCCGCGCTTGGTGGAAACCGTGCTGGCGCAAACGTGGGGCTCGGCAGACAGCGTCGAAGCGGTGCTCGAAGCGGATCGCGCGGCACGCGCTATGGTACTCTCGGCAGTAGGGTAAAGGAGATTCACTACATGGTCATTTTCAAAATTTTGATCGCTCTGCTGATTTTCGGCGTGTTGATCTTTGTGCATGAGCTCGGTCATTTTCTGATGGCCAAGGCATGCGGCGTGCGCGTCAATGAGTTTGCACTCGGTATGGGTCCGAAGCTCGTGTCGTTCGGCAAAAAGGAGACCACCTATTCGCTCCGTTTGTTGCCGCTCGGCGGCTTTTGTGCGATGGAGGGCGAAGACGAAGACAGCGACGATCCGCGTGCTTTCGGCAACAAAAAGGTGTGGCAACGGATCCTCATCGTGGTGGCAGGTGTCGTGATGAACTTCTTGTTCGGCTACCTGATCCTCTTGTTGGCGATCGGTTGTTTCAATCCGTTGTCCGGCGGCGAATCCCTGCTCGGCACCACCACGGTGCTTGAGTACAATCAAAGCGGTGCACTGAGTGAGGCGTGCGGCTTGGAAACGGGGGATATCATCCTGACGATCAACGACGTTGAAATGACGTCGTCCGAGGCGATCACGGAAGCGTTCCGAACCGATGACGACGGCAACGTGTCGATGACGGTGGCACGCGGCGAAGAGACGCATACACTCCCCTCGGTGGCTCAGCGTCGTTGTACGCTGGACGGCGCGTTGCAGACGCATCTCGATTTTCAAACCGAGGGAACGACGGTGACGGCGTTTGTGCCGCCGCAGGGTTCGATGGCGATGCAGACGGGCTTACAACCCGGCGATACCATTGAAGAGATCAACGGTCGCCCCGTCATTTCCACCAACGACATCACGATCCATCTGCAAAGCGACGAGGATCTCGTGGTGCCGATGAAGGTCAGAAGAACGGTCGACGGGGAGGAGCAGACGGTGTGGCTGGAGGGCGTCACGTTTTGCCACTACACCGACAACGGTATGCGTCAGCTGATCATGGATTTTTCCATCCTCGGTGAACAACAAACCTTCTGGAACACCTTCTCTCATGCGGCAAAGACGGAAGTGTCGCTCGTCACCTCCACGTGGTGCAGTCTGCTCGATATGGTGACGGGGCGCTACGGCTTGAATCAGATCGCCGGTCCCGTCGGCACGGTGGATCTGGTCGGCAACGTGGTTTCCGATGCCGTCGGCAGTGTGGCGCGTGAGGATTTTTACAGCGTATTTATGCTCATCGCCTTGATCTCGGTCAACCTCGGCGTGATGAATCTGCTTCCCATTCCGGCGCTTGACGGCGGTCGTTTGCTCTTCCTGATCGTGGAAGCGATCATTCGTCGCCCCATCCCGAAAAAGTTCGAGGGCATGGTGCATTTGATCGGTTTCGGATTGTTGATCTTGTTTATGATCGTGATTACGTTTAACGACATCGTGCGGTTGTTTACGGCGTGAATGTCGCGAAAGGATGAAATGCTATGGAACGTCGAATCAGCAAAGCGGTGCGTTGCGGCACGGTCACCATCGGCGGTGACGCGCCCGTTTCGGTGCAATCCATGTCGAATGTGATCGCATCGGATGTCGAAGGCAACGTGCGTCAGGCGAAAGCCCTTGCGGCGGCGGGATGCGAGATCCTGCGTATTGCCGTTCCCGATATGGAGGCGGTGCGCCTGATCCCCGCCATCAAAAACGAGATTTCGATCCCGCTGGTGGCGGATATTCATTTCGATTATCGCTTGGCGCTCGAGAGCGTGGCGGCGGGCATCGATAAGGTGCGCATCAATCCCGGCAACATCGGTGACGATGACCGCGTGCGTGAAGTGGCGGTGGCGTGCCGTCAGCGCGGCGTGCCCATCCGCATCGGTGTCAACGCGGGATCGCTCGAAAAAGAGATCCTCGCCAAATACGGTTCTCCGACACCGCAAGCGCTGTGTGACAGCGCACTCTATCATGCGTCGCTCCTTGAGAAGTTTGATTTTGATGATATCGTGTTGTCGCTCAAATCGTCCGATGTGCAAACGATGCACGATGCCTATACGCTGGTAGCTCAGCGGTGTCCGTATCCGCTCCATCTCGGCGTGACTGAGGCGGGTACGCCGCGTATGGGACTCGTGAAATCGGCGGCGGGCATCGGCGGTCTGTTGTTGAAAGGACTCGGCGATACGATCCGCGTGTCGCTGACGGCGGATCCCGTTGAAGAAGTGCGCGCCGCGCACGATCTGCTCCGCGCGCTCGGACTGCGCCGCGGCGGCGCGCGACTGGTGTCTTGCCCGACTTGCGGACGCACACAGGTTGCCCTCATCGACATTGCTTCGGAAGTGGAGCGCCGCTTGGAAACGGTCGACAAGGACATCGCGGTAGCGGTCATGGGATGCATCGTCAACGGACCCGGTGAAGCGCGAGAAGCGGACATCGGCATGGCGGGCGGCAAGGGCAAGTTCGCTATTTTCAAAAAAGGTGAAGTGATCAAAACCGTCGACGAAGCCGTTGCGGTGGATGCGCTGATGGACGAGATCGCGCGATTGTGACATTGAAGATAAAAGGATTTTTGAAGTTATGAATTTTCAACAGACTTTCGGACCATACATATCGTTAGAGAGCATCGGTGCGCTTTGGAAAGAGGCGCAGGTGCGTTCGATGACGTTGCAGGAAGCACGTCGTTTGTTGCAGGTGGAGCTGGCGCCGGACGCGGTACCGACCTACGCGCAGATCGAGGAGATCGAGCGTATACTGTCGGCGGCGTTTTCGGTGACGGCGGAATGTCAGCTCCGTTTTGACGGTGCGTTGTTGACGGCGGATGCCATGCCGACGGTGATAGCGATCCTGCGCCGTCGCCATGTACAGGTGGGCGGTAGCTTTGCGGATGCGTGCTACACCGTTTCGGAGGATCGTGTCACGATCGACGTGCGTCACGGCGGTATCGGACTGCTGAAAACGACCGGCATCGACAAGCGCCTGCAGGAACTGATTTTTGAACTGTTCTCGCGCCGCGTGACCGTCGAGTTTTGCGGCGAAGAAGGTATCGATAAGGAAGACGAGCAATATAAACAGCTGATGCAAAAGGCGATGGACGAAGAGCGTGAAAAGCGCGAAGCGGCCGCGGCCGCCGCCAAAGCGGCCATGGAAGCCGCCGCCCCCAAAGCGGAGCCCGGGGAACTGCGTCCGAAAACGGCGGGCATTGATTTCAACCGCCCGCCCGAAAACGGCTTGCCCATATATTTGGAAACGGCACAGCTCATCTGGGGCAAAGAGATCCGTGAGATGCCCATCCCCATGAAATCCATTGAACCCGACGGCAGTTTCATCACCGTGTGGGGTGAAGTGTTCGGCATGGAAAAGGAGCACCGCGAAAGCCGCGACGGCACGCGTGTGCTGTATGAATTTCATCTGTCCGACCGCACCGGTTCGGTGACGGTCAATATGTGGCTGGACAAAAAGCGCGACAAGCAAAAGATCGAGGCTTTGAGCGCCGTCAAAAACGGCGTCTGTGTGCTGGCGCGCGGCAGCTACGATTACAACGAATACGCCAAGTGCAACATCCTGCGTTTGCAAGCTCTCGCGCTCGTGGCGCGGTATCGCAAGGCGGACAACGCGCCCGTCAAGCGCGTAGAACTGCACATGCACACCAAGATGTCCTCGATGGACGCCGTGACCGAATGCTCCGATTTGGTCAGTCGTGCCGCCGATTGGGGACACAAGGCGGTCGCCGTGACCGACCACGGCGTTGTGCAGGCGTTCCCCGACGCGATGAACACCGCCGCCAAGCTCGCGAAGGGCGGCAAGGAGATCAAGATCCTCTACGGTGTCGAGGCGTACTATATCAACGACAGCATCCCCGTCGTCACCGGCGAGAGCGATTCGGCGCTCGACGGGGAGTTTATCGTGTTTGACCTTGAGACCACCGGTCTCTCCGCGCAAAACGACCGCATGACCGAGATCGGTGCGGTGCGCGTGAAAAACGGCGAAGTGCTCGAGGAATTCAACACCTTTGTCAACCCCGGCATGCCCATCTCCGCGAAGATCACGGAGCTGACGGGCATCACCAATGAGATGGTCGCAAACGCCCCAAAAGAGGACGAAGCGTTGGCGGCGTTTTATGAGTTCTGCGGCAACTGCCGACTGCTTGTGGCGCATAACGCGCCGTTTGACACCGGCTTTGTCAAAAAGGCGGCGGAGCGCAGTGACCTGCCGTACCCGTTCACCTCGATCGACACGGTGCCCGTCGCGCGTGCGCTCTATCCGAATCTGAAAAATCACAAACTCGACACGGTGGCCAAAGCTCTGCAACTGCCGCCGTTCAACCACCATCGCGCGTGCGACGATGCGCGAGTGCTCGCGCAGATCTTTGTCAAGCTGTGCGCCGACATGAAGGAACAACGCGGCATCGAATCGGTCGCGCAGATCAATACGGGTCTCAAAGGCGGCGACACCAAGGGCGTTCGTCCGTACCACATGATCCTTTTGGCGCAAAACTTCGTGGGACTGAAAAATCTCTACAAGCTGATCTCGTGGTCGCATTTGAAGAACTACTACCGTCGTCCGCGCATCACCAAAACGAAATTGCTCGAGCACCGTGAAGGTTTGCTCATCGGCTCGGCGTGCGAGCAGGGTGAGCTCTTTGAAGCGGTGTTGCAGGGCAAGGCATGGGGCGAGATGTGTGACATTGCGCGGTTCTATGACTTCCTCGAGATCCAACCCCTCGGAAACAATGCGTTTATGGTGCGCAACGGCACTGCCCGCGACGAGGAACAGCTCAAGGATTTCAACCGCACCATCGTGCGACTGGGCGAGAAGCTGAACATTCCCGTGTGCGCCACCTGCGATGTGCATTTTATGGATCCTGAGGATGAGGAGTTCCGCCGCATCCTGCAGGGGGTGCAGGGCTTTGACGACGCGGACAACCAAGCACCGCTCTATTTCCGCACCACCGACGAAATGCTCGAAGAGTTTGCCTATCTCGGTAAGGAGAAGGCGTACGAGGTGGTCGTTGAGAATACCAATGCGATCGCGGATCGTTGCGAGTCGATCCTTCCGATCCCCAAGGGCACCTATTCGCCGCGCATCGACGGTGCGGACGAAGAACTGCAGGAGATCACCTGGCGTCGCGCCAAGGCGAAATACGGCGATCCGCTTCCCGAGATCGTGCGCGCGCGCCTCGATCGCGAGCTGACTTCCATTGTCAAGCACGGCTTCGCCGTTTTGTATATGATCGCGCAAAAGCTTGTGCAAAATTCGGAAGAAAACGGCTATCTGGTCGGTTCGCGTGGATCGGTCGGTTCCTCCTTCGTCGCGCATATGTCGGGTATTTCCGAAGTCAACCCCTTGGCACCGCACTATGTGTGCAAGCAGTGCAAATATTCCGAATTTTTCACCAAAGGCGAGGTCGGCTCGGGTTTTGATCTTCCTCCGAAGAACTGTCCCGAATGCGGCGCACCGCTCGACCGTGACGGTCACGAGATCCCGTTTGAGACCTTCCTTGGATTCGACGGCGACAAAGCGCCCGATATCGACTTGAACTTTGCCGATGAATACCAAACGCGCGCTCACCGCTACACCGAGACACTGTTCCCCGAAAACCACGTGTTTAAGGCGGGCACCATCTCCACCGTTGCGGACAAAACGGCGTTCGGTTATGTCAAAAAATACGAAGAAGAGCGAGGGCTTGTGTTCAGCAACGCCGAACGCACGCGTCTGGCGATCGGCTGTTCGGGTGTCAAGCGCACCACGGGTCAGCACCCGGGCGGCATGGTCGTTGTTCCCAACGACTACGAAGCGGAGGATTTCACGCCGCTGCAACACCCCGCCGATGACCCGAACTCCGAAGTCATCACCACGCACTTCGACTTCCACTCCATCCACGACACCATCCTGAAGCTGGACAACCTCGGTCACGTCATCCCGACGACCTACAAGTATCTCGAGGAATTCAGCGGCATCCCCGTCATGGATGTAACGATGTCCGATCCCGATGTCTATCGTCTGTTCACCAGCCCCGAGCCGCTCGGTATCACCGAAGAACAGCTCGAATGCAACACAGGCACCTTGTCGCTTCCCGAGATGGGTACGCCGTTCGTGCGTCAGATGCTCGTGGAATCCAAGCCGAAAACCTTCGCCGACCTGTTGCAGATCTCGGGTCTGTCTCACGGCACCGACGTGTGGCTCGGCAACGCGCAGGAGCTCATCAAAAACGGCACCTGCACCATTTCCGAAGTCATCGGTACGCGCGATAACATCATGGTCTACCTGATGCAAAAGGGTCTTGAACCCAAGATGGCGTTTAAGATCATGGAGATCGTGCGTAAAGGCAACGCTACCAAACTGCTCACCGAAGAGCATTTCGAGGCGATGAAGTCGTGCGGTGTCGAGCAGTGGTATATCGATTCCTGCATGAAGATCAAGTATATGTTCCCCAAGGCACACGCCGCGGCGTATTGCATCGGCGCTCTGCGCGTCGGATGGTACAAAGTGCATCGTCCCGAAGCCTACTACGCCGCTTACTTCACGGTGCGCGGCGAAGATATGGATGCGGCAACGGTGCAAAGCGGCATCGAATGTGTCAAACGCACGATGGATGACATCCGCGCCAAGGGACGCGAAGCGAGTGCCAAGGAACAGGGTGTCGCGGATATGATGCACATCGTCTATGAAGCGATGCTCCGCGGTATTGAATTTTTGCCTGTCGACCTCTACAAATCCCATGCCCGTAAGTACCTCATCGAAGACGGCAAGCTCCGTTTGCCGTTCAGCTCGGTCGGCGGTCTCGGCGGTGCGGCGGCAGAAGGACTCATGAACGGTCGCAACGGCGAGCCGTACTTCTCGGTTGACGAACTGCAAGAACGCACCGGTATCAGTAAAGCAATCGTCGAATCGCTCCGCGAGCTCGGTGCTTTGGGCGGTCTTCCGCAATCGTCGCAGATCTCGTTTTTTGAAATGTAAACAAGGAGGATGACGGTATGTCGTATACGATCCTGCTGATGGATGCGGATGAAACTCTGCTCGATTTTCGCCGTTCCGAAGGCTTTGCGCTCGAACGGACGCTTCAAAGCTACGGTGTCGCGATGACACCCGCCATCCACGATGCCTATCACGAGATCAATCGTGTGCTGTGGCAACAGTTGGAGCGCGGCGAGATCGCGCGATCCGCTTTGCGCACGGTGCGCTTTGAGCGGTTGTTTGCGCAGATCGGCTTGCAGGGCGTGGACGCAGACGCGTTCAACACGGCGTATATGCAAACGCTCGGCGGTACGGGGTTTTTGCTTCCCGGTGCGCTCGAACTGCTCCGAGACCTTCACACACGCTTTCGGGTGTATCTCGTCACCAACGGCACCGCAAGCGTTCAGCACACGCGCCTTCAGCACAGCGGTATGTTGCCGTTTTTGCACGGCGTGTTCATCTCCGAAGAGGTGGGGGCGGACAAACCGTCCGAGCGCTTTTTTGAACACGTGCTTTCGTCGATCGGTAACCCCGACAAGCGCGAGGTACTGGTCATCGGGGATTCGCTGACCTCGGATATCGAGGGCGGTCGTCGCATGGGACTCGACACCTGCTGGTATGCACCCGATCCCGCCGCTTCGGCAAACAACATTGAGCCTACGTATCGGGTTGCCTCGTTTGACGAGCTTCGCTCGCTTTTGGCGGTATAAAACCGCAAAACCGCCGCATACTACTATCATCCTGACAAAAAGGAGGATCGGTATGTGGCTTGATCGTATTGCGCTGTTGCTTGTGATCATCGGCGCGCTCAACTGGGGAAGCATCGGACTGTTTCAGTTCGATTTGGTTGCGTGGATCGGCGGCGGCATGGACGGCTTGGTCGCGCGCATCATCTACACGGTGGTGGCGATCGCGGGCGTCTGGTGCATTTCGCTGTTGTTCCGCCGCCGTGTGCATTCCGAAGAATAAGTTCCCTTAAAAAACCGCTGGGTGATGGCACCGAGCGGTTTTTTGTATCTTTAGATAGAAATAAACCCCCGGCTATGCCGGGGGATAAAGAAAGCTTTAGCGAGAAAAGCCTTCCCCTTGAGGGGAAGGTGGCATTTGCGAAGCAAATGACGGATGCACCCCAGGGTGGTCTCTCTTGACGCTTCGCGTCAATTCACCTTCAGGTGTAGCCGC
>JAFQFZ010000051.1 GCA_017398425.1 Clostridia bacterium
CGATGACCTTCCCCGTCCCGCGATAGAGGGGAGCGAGAAAAAACCTCCCTTGTTAAAGGGAGGTGGCAAAACCGCAGGTTTTGACGAAGGGATTCTTTCACAAACGTACGTTTCATGCCGAATCCCCCCGACGGCAAAGCCGTCGGGGGGATTCCCCGCGTCAAAACGGAACGGATGAATCCGTTCCCTACGGGGTTGCCGTAAGTTTACGCAAAACGGCGGGAGCGAGCCCCCGCCCTACGATGTTTCCTATCAAAAAAACGAGGTGCATGTTGCACCTCGTTTTTGTTTGCACATTATTCCGTGACTTTGGTGAAAAACAGGTCGAGCACCAGCTCGTACAACGCTTCCTCGTCAACGTGGAACTCCGCGTAGCCGTCCTCACCCTCGACCACTTGACCCGGAACGGAATGGAATTGGATCGAGCTGTGGTGTTGCACCAAGGTGGTAGCTAAGAAGGTGATCTTCGAGGGGTTGATGTTCGTGACCGTGTCCGAAGAGACCGCGTTGAACAGATCGATGGGTACTTGCAGATTTTGCGAGGTCGCAGCGAGCGCTTTGTTGAAGAAGCTCGCGATGTATTGGCGCTGACGCTCCATGCGGTCGTTGTTGGAATCGAGTTGCTCGGTGTCGCGCTCGCGGATGTAGCGGTGCGCTTCTTCGCCGTTCAGAGTGATGGCGGAGCCTTTATAGCACCATACGCCGCTCGTGCGTCGAAAATCCTTCAAAAGCGTCACGTCCACGCCGCCCACCGCGTCGTTGAGCGTCGGGATCGCGCCGAGATTGATGGTGAAATAGGTGTTGATCGGGATGCCGTAGAGGATGCGCGTGACCGAGGCGATCATGTTTTCGCAGCTGCTTTCGAAGCCGTCGCCGTAGGCGTAGGCCAGGCAGAGCTGGGTGTTTTCCACGCCGTAATAGGTGCCGTCCTCGGCGTAGAGGTTGATGTCCACGATCGTATCGCGCGAGATGGCAAGCGCATCGGCGTCACCGGTGACGGTGTCGATGGAGAGAAGCACCACGGCGTCCGCCTGACCGGCGGTGCCGTAGGAGCCGCCCATGTCGGTCTTATCCATGCCGAGACACAGGATATTCGCGCGGTTTTCGTTGAAACGGTAGGTCTCGCCTTTGTACGTTACGGTGCGTCCGTCCTCGCTTTGCGCGGTGTCGGGCGTTTCGATCAGCACGTCGGGCAGCGTCAGCACCATGTCCTCCGTCGAGAGCATCTCCCCGCGTCCTTGGTTGTACAGTACGAAGTAGGCGATGACAAGTCCGAGGATGAGGAGCAACAGCGTCAGAAGAATGCCGAGGAGGATCTTCTTCCACAGCTTCATTTTCTTCTTCTTCTTCTTCCCCGCGTGTTCGGGCGCGGGAGCGGGAACCAGCACCGGCTCCGCGTCACCGTGTTCATCGGTGATCTCGCCGCGCGGGGTGCGTTCGCCCGGGACAAGAAGCGGATCGGTCATGCCGTCGTTGCCGACGGAAATATAATCCCGACGCGTGCGTTTTCCCGCTTGCAGATGCAGGTCCTCTGCGGAAAAATCGTGCGGCTTGTCGGTGTGATGGTCGGATAGGATCGCGTCGATCTCGTCGGAAAACGTGTCCGTTTTGGGCGAAGACTCATTGGGTCGGTTGGTCATCGGTCAGCACTCCTTGCACAAGATACCGCGCATTCGGATTGAAGTCGGTGCAGGTGCTCAAGGTGACGATTCGATCGGTCAGCTTGAGATCCACGTCGCGCGTCATCACTTTCATGGATTTCGGGTTTTGTGCTTGTTCGAGATACGAAGCCCACACGGCGTCGTCTTGGTAGTTGAAGGAGTTGAGAAGATGGCGATCGTCGTATTCGTAGGCGGCAAACACCGTGTAGGTCAGCTTGTGACCGGGGGTGTAGATGTAGAACTCTTTGTGGGTGTCAAAGAAATCCTTCCGCTCAAAATAGTACAACTCGCCGAACATGGAATGGTCGGCTTGGTTGTGTCCGTAAATGATGGTGTTGCGGTCGGAAAGCGCGCGTCCGTTCTTCTTCTCGCTGTAGATGGAGCCGGCGGCGGAGGGACCGCGATCCACGTTGTGGTTGAGATAGAAGGAGTCGCTTTCGTTCGAGGCGCACAGCACGGGGTAATCCACCACGGTGCCGGGGATCTCGATCCACGCGTAAATATCGGGGTTGCGCTGCTGCCAATAGGCGAAGTCGACAGGGTTTGCGGGCAACGGCTCGCCGGTGGTTTGAGTGGTTGCGTCGGTCGCGCGGGAAACGGTGGTGGTCGTCGGGCTTTTTTCAAAGGTGTCCGGCTCGGCGTTGCAACCCGAGATCAACACCCCGAGTGCAATGACCACGCCGACGAGCGACACGATCAGGATGATCAACCAGATGCGTTTGGATGTAGACATGTGGATGTACCTCCGTTGAACAATGGGGGAGTACGGCAAAAAGCTTCGCGGTTCGGTTTTGCCGAGAATCGCGAAGCTTTTCGGATGGTTTTGTCGAAAGATCAGTCTTTAACAGACAGCTTCTTGGAAGCGAGCGCCGCCGTCGCCGCACCGGCCGCTAAAAGACCGCCCGCCAGCACGATCCAGTTGGGATTGCCGGTCTGGGGGGATTGGGGCGAATCGTTGCCGCCCTCGGTGTTGCCCGCGCCGCCGGTGGTGGTGGTGATGGCACCGCCGCTGGGGCTGATCGCCGCAAACGCGGGAACGGTCATGGCGAACATCAGCGTCAAAGCCAAAACGATCGTCAGAATCTTTTTCATGGGGGATTCCTCCTTTTTTTATAAAGCCTAATTATCAGGGGTTATATCTATTTTTCAGTATAGCACGCAAAAAGGTACTTGTCAATCCCTCGTCGCGTCACAAAACGCTTCGGGCGCACTGCGGATCCATGCCACCAAGAGCGACGGCACGTCCGCTTCGGCGGTCAGCGTGCAGAGGGTGTCGATCTCGGCGGTGTCGCCCGTCTCCAAAAAGCGATCGAGCGCATCGGCAACGGGGTTCACCTCCAGCGTGCGCAGGGCATCGACGGCGAGGGCGGACAAGGTGCGCTGATCCTTTTGACGCAGTGCCGCGGGGTCATGCTCAAGCTCCTTGAGAAACAGCCACACCGTGTACACCGCGCGGCGTTCCTCGGACAACCCGGGAAGCAGACGATACGGGTCGGTGCGATGCTCTTCGGCCTTGGCAAGGATGTTGCAAACGACCGCTTTCGCCGCCTCGTCGTCGGGCACGGCGGCAAGCGTTTCGGGGGTCAACTCACGATACCGATCCATCAGCGCGGCGGCACGCGAGGTGTCGGGGCGCGCCATGCGGCGTTGCATCCAAAACAGCAGACCGAGCGCCGCCGCCATCAGCACGCCGAGAAACACATATACTACGGGATGCATAATTCGTCTCCTTTACACAAGCTGTCGATAAATATCGCTCTTTTTCTGTCCGCTTTGGGAGGCGGCGCGTTTGGCGGCCTCCGATACCGAGAGCCCTTCGTCTTCCATCAGGGTGCGCGCCAACGCGACGGCATCCTCGAGAGTGGAAGGGGCGTCTTCTTCTTTCGGCGCACCGCCCACGATCACCACGAATTCGCCGCGCGGCGCTTCCGCCTCGTAGCGTGCGATCGCTTCGCTCAGGGTGGTGACGATGACCTCCTCGTGGATCTTGGTCAGCTCGCGTGCAAGCGCCACGGGGCGATCCCCGAGGGTGGCGTACAGATCCGCCAAGGTCGCATGGAGTTTGTGCGGTGCTTCGTAGAAGATCATGGTGCGCGGTTCTTTGACCAGCGACTCCAGATGTTCGCGGCGCGAGCGCTTCGAGACGCTCAAAAACCCTTCAAAGGTGAAGCGGCCGGCAGGCATGCCCGACAGCGCGAGCGCCGTGATGACGGCGCTCGGACCGGGAACGCACCCGACGGGGATGCCGCGTTCGCGGCACAACCGCACCAGATCCTCGCCGGGGTCGGAGATGGCGGGCATGCCCGCATCCGACACGAGGACGCCGTGTTCGCCCTGCTCCATGCGGCGGCAGAGCTGTTCGCCTTTTTCGCGTTTGTTGTGTTCAAAGTAGCTTACTAGCGGCTTTTTGATGCCGAAATGGTTGAGCAGGCGCAAGGTCACGCGCGTATCCTCGGCGGCGATGAAATCGCACGCTTCGAGCGCTTCCTTGGCGCGGTCGGACAGGTCGGAGAGATTGCCGATGGGCGTTCCCACCAGCGTCAGGCGTCCGCTCATACGAGCGACCTCCTTTCGGGTAAACACGGATTACATCCATATTGTAAGATACAGTCTCGCCTCCCCTTCCGACTCGGCTTCGCCTCGCATGTATAACTTCCGCTTGCCAAATCGGAGATTTGGAGCGTCAGGCATGTCAGGGGAGGTGGCTTCGACGTAGTCGAAGACGGAGGGGTAGTCTCAAAAACACATCGGTATGCGGCTTTTGAGGTCTCTCCCCCAGTCGCGGCAAAAGCCGCGACAGCCCCCTCGTCAGAGGGGGCCAAGGAGCAAATCATGCCAACCGGAATACACCGGCGTTTACGCGGGTGGTTCAGGCGTGGCGACACACAAAGCACAGCCAGCCACGTTGTTCAAAACGGGATTCGATCGCAAAGCCGCAGGCCTTGAGTGCCTCGACCACTTCCGCTTCGCGCGTGTCGATGATGCCCGACACGATGTACACACCGTCCGCTTTCACAAACGGCTTCACAGCGGGGGAGAGCAGGATGATCGCGTCGGCGACGATGTTTGCGACGACGAGATCGAACGTGCCGCTGACCTTGTCGAGAAGATCGCCTTCCACGACGGTGTAGCGCGGCGGGGTCAGTCCGCTGCGCTCGCCGTTTTCGATCGCGGTTTTGACGGCGAGCGCGTCGATGTCGACGGCGAGCGCCGATTTCGCGCCGAGCAGCAACGCGGCGATCGAGAGGATGCCGCTGCCGCAACCGACGTCCAAAAGAGCGGTGTCGTCGGTGATGACCGTTTCCATCGCTTCGAGGACGAGGCGCGTCGTTTCGTGACCGCCCGTGCCGAACGCCATGCCGGGATCGATGGGCAAAACGGTGCGCCCTTCGGTGTCCTCGACCGTTTCCCACGTCGGGCAGATGAGCAGCTTATCACCAATGGTCAGCGGCTTGAAATATTGCTTCCAGTTGTTCGCCCAGTCCTCCTCGGAGACGGCGTTGGTCACCACCTCGCTTTGGATGCCGTTCGCCGTCAGGCGTTCGCGCAAAAAGGCGAGCGACTCCGACGGGATATCCTCGGGCGAGAGGTAGAGGTGGATCAGCGAGCGGGTGCGGTCTTTGGCAAGAAGCTCCTCGTCGATGAGGTCGATGTGCGCGATCTCTCGGGCACCTTGCTCCAGATCGCTGTAATCTTCAATGTACAAGCCGTAGGGAACGAGCATATTGGCGATGTCGGCGGCACGGTCGGTATCCTTGCCGTCGACGGTGATGCAGACTTCGGTCCATTCGTTACTCATGGCGACACGCTCCTTTTAGTCGAGATAGGCGGCCATCTTGGAGCAATCGAGCTTGTCAAAGCTCTCCATCAGGGCGCGCAGCTGCTTGGCGATCACAAGACATCCGCCTTCTTCGTCGCTTTCGATGTTCATGGGCATGACGGGATCGTGCACCGACAAACGGAGTAGCGCCCAGCCGTTGCCGTTTTCCTTCGGGAACGACACGCGCACACCTTCGGCGCTGTCGTCCGCAACGCGCCAGCCGTTTTCTTTGGCGAACGCTTCCAATTTTTCGAGCACCGCGTTGCCGTAGGTGCGGAAATCGGACTCCTTGATGTTAAAGCGCAGTTCCTTGCCCTCGACCGGCTCCTTGAGCGGGGCGATGAGGTCGGCCAGCGTCTTGCCCTCACGGCGCAGGCACGCCGCCTTGATGAGGATGCGGGTGATGAGGTAGGCACCGTCGTCGAGGAAGTAGTTCTCC
>JAFQFZ010000003.1 GCA_017398425.1 Clostridia bacterium
GATACGATGAAACGGCGATTTTCTTGTTTTTTTACGCAGTCGGCTCGACCGACACGACGGTAAGCACACGATCGGACACGGTAAAACGCACCTCAAATCCCGCAAAGCCGAAGCCGTAGATCCGTTCGGGATCGTCTTGATAGGTCGGACGAGGATCGGACGCGAGCACTTTGAGGAGCGCGTCGCGCTTGTCGGGAGGCAGGACAGCGAGCTTCTCTTCCCCCTGCACCATGACGGTGCGATCCTCCACACGATCGGCAAAACCGCCGACTGCATCGGGGCGGCTGTCGGCAAACGGGAGATACGGCTTGACATCATAGATCGGGGTGCCGTCCATCAGATCCGCACCGCGCACGCGCAACACGGGACCGAACTCTGCCGTTTGCTCCACCGCCATCAACCGCACACACGACATCCCGATGGCATTCGGGCGAAAGGGCGAGCGCGTGGCAAACACGCCGACGCGCGTGTTGCCGCCGAGCATCGGCGGACGCACCGTCGGGGACCACGTATCGCGAACCGCCTGAGAAAACTGCCAAAAAAGCCAGATGTGCGAAAATTCTTCCAAGCCGCGAAACGCCTCCGCCACGCGGTAGGGCTCTTCGAACACGACGGTGGCTTCCAACTCGTCGATCAATCCGCTTTGACGCGGCACACCGAATTTCGACGTGAAATCCGTGCGGATGTGTGCGATGATCTTCATGCCGTTCTTTCCCCTCTTCTCAAATCGATTTTCAGTATACCACAGTCGCGCGGCTTTGGCAAGAACACAAAAGACGGTTTGACAGACGGCGGCGTACTTGTTACAATAGAACCGAGCTTTGAAAAGGAGTTTTGTCGTATGATGTCTTGGTGTCATCGTTTCGCGGCATCGGCGCTTGCCGTGCTGTTGTTGTTTTGTGCCTCATCCTGCACACTCACCGCATCCGATCCCTCCTCGGACGCGCCCGTATATTCGCTGTCGGAGCTTCCCGCTTACAACGGGGAGCCGTCGGTCGTTCTGAACAGCAACGTGCCGCTGTTTCGAGAGTCAGAGATGTCCGCCATCGGGTTTGAGGAATATTCCTCGCTTGATCGTCTCGGACGGTGCGGTGTGGTGCTCTCCTGCATCGGTCCCGAAATGATGCCCACCGAAGAACGCGGACCGATCGGTTCGGTGAAACCGTCGGGATGGAAAACGGCGAAATACGACTTTGTGGACGGCAAATATCTTTACAACCGCTGTCACCTGATCGGGTTTCAGCTCACGGGCGAAAACGCCAACGAACGCAATCTGATCACCGGCACACGCTACATGAACACCGAAGGGATGCTCCCTTATGAAAATTTGGTTGCCAACTACATCCGCACCACCGGCAACCACGTGATGTACCGTGTGACACCCGATTTCCGCGGCGAGGAACTGGTGGCACGCGGTGTGGCGATCGAGGCGTTGTCCGTCGAGGACGACGGCGAGGGACTTTGCTTTTACGTCTACTGTTACAACGTACAGCCGGGTGTGACCATTCTCTATGAGGACGGCGCCAACTACGAATCGCTCGATACGCTCGGCGGCGAGAGCGAACGATTCGTTTTGAACACCAACAGCAAGAAGATCCACCGCCCCGACTGCGCGTCGGTGAAGGCGATGTCCGACATGAATCGTCAGGATTTTGAAGGCTCGCTTGCCGTATTGGAAGCGCAAGGCTACCGCACCTGCGGCGAATGTTTTTGAATACATACCAAAAAGGTCGTCCGTTCACAAAACGGACGACCTTTTTTTATACCCATTGTTCCATGGCCCATTGGGCACAGCGGATGCCGTCGACTGCCGCCGACATGATACCGCCGGCGTAGCCGGCACCTTCGCCGCACGGGATCAACCCGCGCACCGAGGAATGTCCGCGCTCATCGCGGACATAGCGCACCGGCGATGAGCTTCGCGCTTCCACACCCGTCATCACCGCATCCGGGCGATCAAAACCGCCGATCTGTCGACCGAACACAGGGAGTGCCTCGGCGAGCGACGCGCTGACAAACGACGGCAAACATTCATGCAGATCGGCTCCCGTCACCCCGGGCAAATAGGACGGGACGACCTCCTCGAAGACGGTCGTTTGACGGTGCGCCAGAAAATCACCCACCGTTTGCGACGGAGCACGATACGCTCCGCCGCCGAGACGAAACGCCGCTTGTTCCATGCGACGTTGCAACGCAACGCCCGCGAGCGGATCGTCTCCCTCGAGATCGGCGGGTGACACGCCGACGAGCAGGGCGCTGTTGGAATTGGCGGCATCACGCGCAAACTCGCTCATGCCGTTGACGCACACGCCGCCCTCTTCCGACGCCGCCGCGATCACGACACCGCCCGGGCACATACAAAACGAATAGACACCGCGCCCGTCTTGGAGGCGACAGCTGAGTTTATAATCCGCCGCCGACAACGCTTTATGAGAGGCGAATTTGCCGTATTGACTGCGGTCGATCATCTCACGAGGATGCTCGATGCGCACGCCGACGGCGAACGGCTTTTGCTCCGCTTGCACACCGCGATCCACGAGCATCTGCATCGTGTCGCGTGCGCTGTGACCGATGGCGAGGATCGCCGTATCACACGCGAGTTCCTCTTCTCCGTCCTGCGCAGACACGCGCAAACCGCAAAGTGCGCCGTCCCGTACGATCAGGTCGGTCACCTTGGCACCGAAGCGGATCTCACCGCCGTATTGCACGATCTCGCGGCGAAGCTCTTTCAAGATCCCGATCAGGCGATCGGTGCCGAGATGAGGCTTGGCCTGCCACAAAATATCGTCTGCCGTGCCTTTTGCGGCACGCGCAAAGGTCATAAGTACATCGCGGCAACGCGGGTCTTTAATGCCCGTTGTCAGCTTGCCGTCGGAAAACGTGCCGGCACCTCCCTCACCGAACTGCACATTGCTTTCGGGATCGAGGATGCCCTCTGTACGCATACGTGCCACCGCCTGCATACGTTCCTCCACCGCCGCACCGCGTTCCAAAAGGATCGGTCGCGCACCGGCTTTGGCGAGTGTCAACGCGGCAAACAGCCCGGCAGGACCGCTGCCGATGACCACGGGGCGCTGTTGCGGCGGAGTGACACGCGGAATCGTGAGCGGCGCCGCAGGCGCGACCTGCTTCACGCGGTCATCACGCAGGCGACGCACCACGTCCTCTTCGTCCTTGTCGAGCGTTACGTCGATCGTGGCGATGAAATGCACGTCGTTCTTCTTGCGCGCGTCGACAGCGCGTTTGGCAAGTACACACGACCGCACCCGCGAGGCGGGAATACGCAACCGCTCGGCGGCCACAGCCGCCAGGGGACGTTCTTGATAATTCAGCTCCAAGCGGAGCGAGGTGATGCGGATCATACCAATTCCTCCGTCATGGCGCGCGCCGCCGTAAACGCGGACGCCCATGCCCACTGCAAGTTAAAACCGCCGCAGTCACCGTCTACGTTCAAGACCTCACCGACGGCATAGACCGACGGTGCAAGACGCGACTGCATCGTTTTCGGATCAAACTGTGCGGTTTGCAGACCGCCTGCCGTCACCTGCGCGGCATTCATGCCGGCACTTCCCGTTACCTCAAGCACCCAGCACTTGATCGTCTCCGCCAAGCGGTCACATTCGGCGGTCGACAGCGAGGTGACCTCACGCGACAGCGGCGAGAGTCCCGCCGCTTTGATGACCGTTTGACCGAGACGCTTTTGCAACAAGCCCGTCAACATGGTTTCGAGTGTGCGCCCCGCGCGCGTGGCGCGGCGGCGAATATCCGCCTTCAAATCCGCCGCATCCACATCGGGAAGCAGGTCGATCGACACCGTCAGCCTGCCCTTTTTGCGACGTTCCCAGTCGGCTGCGACGCGTCCGATCTGCATCGCCGCCGGACCCGAAAGGCCGTAATCCGCAAACAACAATTCCTCCTTGCAGGATGCCACCGTGCGTCCGTCGAGAGCCAGAGTCAACGCCGCATCGACACGGATGCCCTTGACGGCTTTGACGGCTTCGCGCTCGGTGCGGATCTGCACAATAGCGGGAAACAGCGGGGTTTTGACGTGGCCGAGGGCAGTGAGCAGACCGTAGCCCTCCGACGAGCCGCCGAGCGACGCACTCGCCGCACCGCCGACCGCCGCAAGGACGCGTTTGGCAACAAAGCGCTCCTGCTCGGTGACTACCGTCACGGCGTTGTTCTTCGGGACCAGGGCGGTGACGGCGGTATCGCACCGCGTTTCCACACCGCACATCTGCGCTTCCTCGCGCAGGCAGTCGAGCACCGCCGCCGCTTGCGCGCACAGCGGATAGACCCGCCCGTTGTCGCGCACCACGGTGCGCACGCCGATCGATTCAAAAAAGCGGATCGCCTCTTGCGGCGGGAAGCCGTCGAGTACGGTTTGTACAAACGACGGATCGTCGGTGTGATAGTGAGACACATCTGCATGAATGTTAGACAAATTGCAGGTACCGTTACCCGTGGCGAGGAGCTTCTTGCCGACACGCGCCTGCTTTTCGAGCAACAGCACACGCTCGCCGCCGACGCGCCGCGCACAGAACACCGCCGCCGCCAAACCGGCCGCACCGCCGCCGACGATCACGATATCTCTCACAGCGATCCCTTCTTTCCGTTCTAAAATGATATGAAAAATTATAACACAGCACATCGGACAAGTCAACGACGGCAAAAATTTACGCCTTCGTAACGGATTTTTGCAGCTTTTCTCTTCCCTTTTTCCAATAAATACGGTATAATAGGTATGTTTAATGGAAAATACTGTCCATCTGTACGATATAGAATCTCAAAGCAAAGGAGTTGCCTACCACTATGATCTGGCATCACGAACAACCCGAAAACGTAGCAAAAGAGTTGCAATCCAATTTGGAAACCGGTCTGTCCGAGGACGAGGCGTTGCATCGCCTTGAGGAGGACGGACATAACCGCTATTTTGAAAAGCCCACCGTCTCCATCCTCAAGCAGGTGCGCAAGAGCCTTCACAAGCTCCCGATGGTGCTCATCATCATCGCGGCGCTGTTCCTCCTCGGCTACAACATTCTGCTGTTGTACATGACGGGAAGCTGCGGTTCACTCATTGAACCGCTCGTTTTGCTGCTGCTACCGCCGATCGGACATTGGATCGGTGCGCTGTGGCAACGTCACGGCACGTCGAAGTTGCACAAGATCTCCAACAACCAGACCAACACCGTCAAGGTGCTTCGCGGCGGTGAACAACAGACCATCAGCGCCGCCGACGTGGTGCGCGGTGACGTGCTGTTCTTGGAGATGGGCATGATCATCCCGGCGGACTGCCGCTTGATCACGGCGGAAGAGCTGTACTGCGACGAGTATGTCGTTTCGGGCGAGGATACCGACATTGCGAAGGTCGCCGATGTGTGCCACGACGGCATCACCCCTCTTCCCGACCGTACCAATATGGTGTATGCAGGTTGCGGTGTCAGCCACGGCAGCGGTACGGCGATCGTTGTCAACACCGCTCAAAGCACCGAATATGCGCTTCGACTGAACGATCCGAACAATCAAAGCTCGCCGCTTCCCGGCATCAGCAAGGACATCAAATCATTTGAACGACTGGTGTCGCTGCCGATCGTGATTTTGTCGGCGATCATTTTGCTCATCGGTGTACTTAAGAACCTCTTTGATCTCAGCGCGATGGTCACCCTGGTCTCGCCGATCCTTGTAATGGCCGCAGCGGCGATCCCGACGGGTCTGACCGTGGCCGCGATCGTTGCGATGGCGATGGGCATGGAGCACGTGGTCAAACGCCACGCCGAAGTGCGTGACCTGTCGGTGATGGATACGCTGTCGCGCGTGACCGTCATCTGCGCCGATAAGACCGGCTCGCTGACGGTGGACGAGAAGAAACCCGTCAGCGTCTTCCTCGGCGATACCATCGAAGAACTGACGAAAATGCCCAGCAACCGTGCGCAGACACTCATCCGCATGGCGACGATGTGCACCGCGCACGACACCAAGAAAACGGGTGTGGACAACCATCTGGTTGCCAACCCCACCGAATCCGCCATCATTGAATATGCGCGCGACATCGGCATCGAGCGCCGCACGGTGATGGAGGAAACGCCCCGTCTGGCCTCCATTCCGTTTGACACGGCACGACGCTGTATGTCGGTGGTGCATCTCGTGTCGGGACGCCGTCTGATGGTCACGATGGGTGCGCCCGAAACCGTGTTTTCCTATTGCTCCGCCGGTCCGATCGAGCAAGCGGAGGAAGCTTACCGCAACCTCGGTCAACAAGCACTCCGCGTACTGGCGGTGGCGTATAAATACGTTGATGAGACGGACAGCGCCGAGTTTGACGAGTCGCAGGAAGCGAATATGATGCTTGTCGGTCTCATTGCGCTCGCCGATCAGCCGCGCGACGATTCCATCAAAGCCATTGCGGAATGCCAAAGCGGCGGCATCATCACCGTGATGATGACCGGCGATACCGCAGAGACGGCCTTGGCGGTCGGTAAACAGCTCGGGATCCTGCAGGATGACACCCAACTTCTCACCGCAGAGGAATTGCGCGAAATGAGCCACGAGGAGTTCGACAGCTCGGTCGGCATCTACCGCGTCTTTGCGCGCATCACCCCCGACGACAAAGAACGCATCGTGCGCGCGTGGCAAAAGCGCGGTGCAACCGTCGCTGTTATGGGCAACGAGCTTGCTGACGTGCCGGCGTTGCAACGCGCGGACATCGGATGCGCAACGGGTGCCGCCGATTGCGACATGACGCGCAACGAAGCAGACCTCACGCTCTATGACAACAATTTCTCCGCGCTTGTCAACAGCATCAAGCACGCGCGCGGTATCTTCTGCAACATCCGCAAAGCGCTCAAATATACCGTCACCTGCAGTCTCACGCTGATCGTAGCGACGCTTCTCACGGTGTGCGCGTACAATCACGTGTCGCTGTCGGCAAGTGCGACGGCACTTTACCTGCTCTTTGGCATGCTGTGCACGATGGCCATTTGCTACGAATCGGGCGACCGCCACGCGTTGCACGAAAAGCCGCGCCGCGGTATGTCCCGTCTGATGCCTGCGTCATCCTGGGTGGATACGCTGTGGCAGGGCGGTCTCGCCGGTGTGTGTGCATTCCTGGCGTTTGACACCGGTCGCGCGGGTGTACCTTCGGAGCTTCTCAACATGGCGGGAAAAGATATCGAATTCGGTGCGACCACCGCGTTTATTACTCTGATGCTTTCGCGTCTCTTTATGATGCTCGCGACCCATCACCACGATGCGCGCAGTGCGCGTTTTGCAAACCGCGTGATGCCGACTATCGTGCTGATCGGTGTGCTGGTGACAGGCTTGCTCGTCGTGATCGAGCCGCTCGGCGGTGTGTTCGGACTGACCAAGGTCGGTGTTTCGAACTGGTTGCTGGCGACCGCTTTTGCCGCGATTCCTGCCGTTGCGACCATTCTGGTGCGGTTCATCCATCGTCTGTTGACGACGGTGCGCCGCGCAGATGCCAACTGATCCTATTTTCGCTTAAAGGAGGCTTTTGCCGATGTTTGCACGCATGAACAGCATGGGACTGTGGGGCGTTGACGGATTTATGGTTACGGTGGAAGCCGATATTTCCGGCGGTCTGCCGGGATTTGACGTGGTGGGATTGCCCGGATCGGCGGTGCGTGAATCGCGCGACCGCGTCCGCGCCTCACTGAAAAACTGCGGCTTTGACTATCCCATCAGCCGTATCACCATCAACCTCGCCCCCGCCGATATCCGCAAGGAGGGATCGGTATACGACCTGCCGCTGTTGATGGCGATCTTGCAGGCAGGTGCACAGATATCCTTTCCGTTGGACGATGCGGCCTTCATCGGTGAGCTGTCGTTGACGGGTGAACTGCGACCGATCCGCGGTGTGTTGCCGATGGTGATCGCCGCACGTAAACACGGCATCAAACGTGTGTTTCTCCCGAAGGACAACGCCGCGGAGGGCGCTGTGGTGGAAGGGATTGAGGTGTATCCCATTGAGAGTATACCGCAGCTGGTTACGCACCTGAATGGTGCACATCCCATCACCCCTGCCACCTACGAACCGCCCGCCCACAAGGCGAGTGCCACGCAGCCCGACTTCAGTGAAGTGATGGGACAGCTCGCCGCGCGACGCGCCATGGAAGTGGCGGCAGCCGGCGAACACAACCTGTTGCTGATCGGCCCGCCCGGATCGGGCAAAAGTATGCTTGCGAAACGGCTTCCGTCCATTCTGCCCGATATGACTGCGGACGAAGCCCTGGAAGCGACCAAGATCCATTCCATTGCCGGAACACTCCCCGGCGGTGTGGGGCTGCTCAGTGAGCGTCCGTTCCGCGCACCGCACCACAACATCTCCGCACCCGGCTTGACCGGCGGCGGTTCGGTGCCGCATCCCGGTGAAGTGTCCCTCGCACACCACGGTGTGCTGTTTTTGGACGAGCTTCCCGAGTTTTCGCGCATGGCGATGGAAAGCCTTCGTCAACCGCTCGAGGACGAGTGTGTCACCATTTCCCGCGTACAGGCATCGTTGACCTATCCCTGTTCGTTCATGTTGGTCGCCGCGATGAACCCTTGCCCGTGCGGTTACTACGGGCATCCGACCAAGCAATGCACCTGCTCCTCCAAAGCGGCTTCGCACTATTTGTCGCGTATTTCGGGTCCGCTCCTCGATCGCATTGACATCCACATTGAGGTACCTCCCGTGGATTTTGACAAGCTCAACGCCTCTGAAAAGGCGGAAAGCTCTGCAGAGATCCGCAAGCGCGTCAACCGCGCTCGCGCCATTCAGCAACGGCGCTTTGCCGGCACGGATATTCTCAGCAACGCGCACATTCCCGCAGGCAAGCTCAAGGACTACTGCGTGATGAGCGAGGAGGCCTCTCAGATGCTCCGCATGGCGTTTGACGCGATGGGACTTTCGGCACGCGCCTACGACCGTTTGCTCAAGATCTCACGCACGATCGCCGATCTGGACGACAGCGAAAACATCGAAGTCGATCACATTGCCGAGGCACTGCAATACCGCAGTCTCGACCGCAAATACTGGGAAAACCGATAACATAGCAAAAACCGCCGCTGGAGATCCCGCGGCGGTTTTGTTTGTATTGCATTACCATGATTATTCTATTTTATATGCCGTTTGGAACGTCAGTTCACGACCGTTGAGATCGCCTTTGTCGAGTTCCATGACCCACTGCCAACATTCGACCGCACCAACGCCGTTCCGATTCGACTTCATAACGGTGATATCCACCGTGGTTTCGGTCACTTCATACGTTGCTTCAAAGCACCGAGCATCGGTGCCGTAGGTGATCACAAAAAGCGACTTTGTCTCAAAATATACCGGTGTGATCGTCTGTGCCCATGCATCAAACGAACCGTCTTCGCCCTCATACAACGTGTAGAAATTGGGGCGGATCTTTGCACACACCGCCTCGAATTCTTCATACGTGCCGATGATTTGTGCCACGCGGTTGGCCTCAATTTCGTCATGCGTGCGCGACGGATTCGCCATCGTCCAAAACGCCAACAGCGACGCTGTCTGCTTGTCCGCCGCCATCACGCAGTCAAGGAGCACGCGTACATCCAACGTATCGATCACGCCGTCGTCGTTCAAATCCGAAACAGCATCCGACGCAACACCCGAAACCACGGATTTCAGATAGAGACGAACATCTTTCATATCGATCGATCCGCTCGCATCTGCATCACCGCTCCCCTTTTCACTTACAGCGCCGACGGGCATCGCCGACAATACGCTCAACACCAATATCAACGCCAGCATCTTTTTGATCGTTTTCATATCCTTTCGCTCTCCTTTCAACCGTTATGTACTGCGGTACACCTTTATTATAGCGCCCCAAACACAAATTGCAATTGCCGTGGCAAGTAACGACCGATTTTGGCAAATCCTGCCTTTGGAATTTACCGAAAACAGATGCAGGATGCCGCAAGGTGTGCTATGATATAGATAGAGATATACACGCTTTCTTGCGGGGGGATTTTTATGTTGCGATTCGCTGTGTGTGATGATGAAAAAAACTATCTGGACATCGTTACCACCGTCACACGCCAAGCGCTTTCCGATTGCGGATTGCAAGCGACCGTATCCGCCTTTTCAAACGGCGAAGAACTGCTTGCAAAGCATCAAAGCAACCCATACGACGTGCTTTTCTTGGATATCGATATGCCCCAAATAAGCGGGTTTGAGATTGCCCAAACCATCCGAAAACATTCAAATCAGCCTTATGTGGTTTTTGTTACTTCCAAGCACGAAATGGTATACGACAGCTTTGAATTTCAACCGTTTTATTTCATTTGCAAACGGACAGAAAGCGATTTAAGAGCAGATGTACAACACGTCTTTCACAAACTGGAACCGCTTTTAAAGCAAAACAAAGTCCTTCATATCACGGATAATACACTCGGTCAGATCGCACTCCCTCTGAAAGATATTCTGTATATTCAAAGTGAAAAGCACTACTTGTTCTATTACCGGGCAAGCGACTCTATTCCGCTTAAAGAAAGAGGAATCCTGTCCGAACGAGAAGACGAACTGAAAGAGTTCGACTTTTTCAAACCGCACCGACGCTATCTTGTCAACATGAAACATGTAAACCGGTTTGATCTCATGCTTCACGCGATCACGATGACCGACGGCACTTGTATTCCCATCAGCAAAGCACTCAAGAAAGAGGTCTTTGGAACCTACAAAAAATTTATGCGGAGGTAACCGATGCAACCGTTAGTATGGATCCTATTCGATCTGCTAATCGATATATTCGAAAGCGGCATGTTTGTGAGTTTTGTGTTCAAAACCCTCGAATGCAAAGTACACGCACGATACCGAAAGCTTTTATTTATAGTTCCTGCGCTTATACTGTTCGGGTTATTAACGCTTTTTCGATATACCAATGTATTCGAGGGCATTGCGCTCGTTTGTTTGGCCTGCGTCACGTTCACGTTGGCAACGATGTTCTTCCATGGCACGTTTATAAAGAAAGCCCTTCTTTCTATTTTACCGATTCTATTTATTGCCGTTTCCGATGCCATCGGGCTCAACCTGACCGCGTTACTATTTCAGCTGTCCCCCACCCATCTTTCTGCAAGTCACGATCTCTACTATGTCTTTTTCGTCGTCATCGCGCATGTCCTGTTCTTTTTATTTTGGTATATTCTCAAAAGTTATTTTAATCGAAACAGAGGAATTCTAACGAAAGCGGAATGGTTATTCCTCAGTGTTGTGATCGCGGTATCGGTTTTCATTTTCATTCTAACGGTAGCGGTTATTATTTTTATTCAACTATATCACATCGGTCTGTATTCCGCGGAGGACGGCATCCAACTATACATCGGCATGACGATGCTGTTTTTGATCACGATGGATTTTACCGTATGTTTTTTGTTTGTACAACTCAGCAAAAAACGGAGCATTATGACCGAAAATACCCTGCTTCGTCAACAATACAAATTTGGAGAAAAATCC
>JAFQFZ010000052.1 GCA_017398425.1 Clostridia bacterium
GCGATCCTCGTCGTGTCTGCTGCTGACGGCCCCATGCCCCAGACCCGTGAGCACATCCAGCTCTCCCGTCAGGTTGGCGTTCCCTACATCGTTGTCTTCATGAACAAGTGCGATCAGGTTGACGACGAAGAGCTCCTCGAGCTCGTCGAGATGGAGATCCGTGACCTCCTCAACGAGTACGAGTTCCCGGGCGACGACACCCCGATCGTTAAGGGTTCCGGTCTGAAGGTTCTCGAGTCCACCTCCACCGATGCTCATGCTCCCGAGTATGAGTGCATCTGGGAGCTGATGAACGCTGTCGACACCTACATCCCGACTCCGGAGCGCACCACCGACCTGCCCTTCCTGATGCCCGTCGAAGACGTGTTCACGATCACCGGTCGTGGCACCGTTGCTACCGGCCGTGTTGAGCGTGGCCAGCTGAAGATGTCCGAGGAAATCGAGATCATCGGCTTGACCGAAGAGCGCCGCAAGACGGTTGTCACCGGCATCGAGATGTTCCGCAAACTGCTCGACTACGCTGAGGCCGGCGATAACATCGGCGCCCTGCTCCGTGGCGTGCAGCGCACCGACATCGAGCGCGGCCAGGTTCTCTGCAAGCCCGGCTCGATCAACCCCCACACGAAGTTCCACGGCAACGTGTACGTCCTGTCCAAGGACGAAGGCGGCCGTCACACTCCGTTCTTCAACAACTATCGTCCGCAGTTCTACTTCCGTACCACCGACGTGACCGGCGTTGTCAACCTCCCCGAGGGTGTTGAGATGTGCATGCCCGGCGATAACGTCGAGATGGACGTCGAGCTGATCACCCCGATCGCTATCGAGGAAGGCCTCCGCTTCGCTATCCGTGAAGGCGGCCGTACCGTCGGTTCGGGCGTTGTTACCAAGATCAACGAGTAATCTTTGATTTCGGTCAGCTTCACTTGAAGTAAATGAAAAACCCCGTTTGCAGTTTCGACTGCAAACGGGGTTTTTGCGTATACGGCAGTTCCTTGACAATCGCTTGCTTACTGCTTTATAATGAAAAAAAGGGGGGAGCCGCATGAAACGTCTGCGTATGGCTGTGGTGCTTTTGCTTTGTGTTTGCCTGACGGCGTGCACTGCACAGCCGAGCGGTCCCGTGGCGGTGGATGAGACCGTCGAGCGCATCGGCGGTCAGCTGGGTTGCGGCGGATCCGGGCAGGTCTACACGTATGAGGAGCTTGTTGCCGCGTCGCAGATGATCGTGGTTGCGGATGTGATGGAAACGACGAGGGACGACGGCTTCGTCAAAGCGATCTGTCGCCCGGCAGAAGTGCTCAAAGGTCACGTCGGGGAAGAATTTGCCGTGTGTGACAGCGGCGGATTTCGCACCGCCGACTACGAAGCGGCGGGTTCTCCGAGCGACCTGAATGTTATGCGGCGGGAGTATACGTTTGTCGGAGAACCGTTGATGCGAAGCGGTAACCGCGTGTTGCTGTTCATGGTCGACAAGGGAAAGGTGTCTGAAAACGGCTTGCGGTATTTTGAACTGGCGATCGGTCCCGCATCGAAATTCTTTTTCGACCCCGAAGACGACGTGTACCGCAACTCCCTGCTCTACGGAGAGATCTATGTCGAGTACGCGAACGCCAATCATCCGTGGAACTTTGTGGAAAATGTGCTGTCGGATATGGAACCGAAAACACTCGAAGACATCAAATCCTGCATCGGTGTAGGAGGATGAGAGGGGCTTGCCCGCGGGATGCGGCGCAAACCGAGACGAATAGGAAAAGGAGAGGTGTGCTTTGAAGACGACGCTTTGTGTGCTGATGTCGGCACTGCTTTTGATCACGTCGTGGGTATATCCCGTTGCGGCGGATTTTGAGAACACACACGTGTTGACCGGTCGCCGCGCGGACGATTTGGTGGCCGTGGCAAACACGCAGGTTGGCTATTTTGAAGGTTCGCTGTCGGGTTCTTGGGAAGAGCACGTCAGCAACAACTACCAAAAATACGGGGTGTGGTACGACGAGCAGGTGGCCAATGTCAACGCCGCCAACAGCTCGTGGCAGTGCACCTTTGTGCTGTGGTGCGCCGACCAAGTCGGCATCGGGTTTGACACCATCCCGAACACGCTCTATGCGCCTGCGATGCAGGCGTGGTTTGAAGAACGCGGACTCTATCATCTCTCGCAGGCAAACGGCGGAACCTACATTCCGCAGGTGGGCGATCTCGTCTTTTTCCAAAATACCGGTTCGGACGTCGTGAGCAGTATCGGCATCGTGACGGAGGTGACGGATACGCGCGTGTATATGGTGCAGGGCAACATCAACTGGCCGACCGGGGAGATGGCGGAAAACGGCGCGGTCGTCGGGATGAACTATGTTCATCATTACAGCCGTTTGCACGGCTTTGCCACCCCCGCCTACCGCGATCTGTGCGGGGACGCCAACGGCGACGGACAGGTCGACACGACGGATGCGCGCGTCATGTTGCTGTCGATGCTTTCGGAGGTGTCCGAACGCGTGTGGATGTACGATGTGGATCTCGACGGCGCAGTCGGTACTTCCGACATTCGGATGTTGTTGATGGATGCGGTGAACGGATAAATCAAAAAGGACGAGTTCCGTGTGAACTCGTCCTTTTTCGTTTCGGTGTTTATCCTTCGTCGGGTTCCCACGCGAGCATCCCGTCGACGAGCGCGAAGCACTCTTCGTCCGTCAGCGTCTTTTCGCGCGAGAACAGCGCAATGTATTCGACGTTGCCGTTTTGTCCGTGAATGGGGGAGACGGCGAGATCCTGCAGATACAGATGATGCTCGGCGGCGCTGTCTGCGATCGACAGCACCAGCGGCGGCAGGATGGCGCGATCCTTCACGATGCCGTTTTTGCCAAGCTCCTTTTGCGGCGCTTCGAACTGCGGCTTGATGAGCAGCATCGCCAGTCCGTCGTCCTTCAAAATATCGTCCATCGCCGGAAACAGCTTCGTCAGCGAGATGAAAGACACGTCGGCGGTCACGCGGTCGACCTGACACCCCAGCATCTCGCGCGTCAGCTTGCGCGCGTTGGTGCGCTCCATCACGGTGACGCGCTCGTCACAGCGCAGCCGCCATTCGAGAATACCGTACGCAACGTCCACCGCCCACACGCGGTTCGCGCCGTACTGCAACAAACAATCGGTAAAACCGCCGTTGGAGGCGCCGATGTCGCACACGTCCTTACCCTCGACATCAAGCGGGAATACGTGAAGCGCTTTTTCCAACTTGTAGCCGGAGCGGGAGGCATATTTTTTCGGTTTGTCGCGCAGGGTGAGCACCGTATCGTCCTTGACGGTCGTGCCGGGCTTATCGGCAGGGACGTGTCCCATCCACACGCGCCCTTCCATGATGAGCGCGGCGGCTTCCTGTTCGCTGACACCGAACTGTGCGGCGGCCAGTGCATCGAGTCGAATCGCCATAGTCCCAAATCTCTCCTTTGCATGGCGGTGATTGTGTTTATTGTATCCCGAAGTGCGTGTCCTGTCAACAAAAGAGTTGCAAATCCTCTGAGAACCCTTTATAATAAGACCGTATATGTGTGATAAAAGGAGCGGATCGACGCATGAAAGAATCGTTGCACAAGAAAAAGGGAAAAACACCGATCGTGGCGATCGTATTGCTGGTGGTCGCGGCGGTGCAGTTGCTGTTGTGCCTGAGCGGTTTCACGCTTTTGAACCTTGATCAGCTGTTGCTGATGGTGCTCGGTGCCGTGGCGGCCGTGACGCTTATTTTGGCGTTGTACGGTTGGGATTCCTTCGGCGGCTTCCGCCGCGGGATGCGTCTTTTATTGATCGTCGTGCCGTCGGTGGCGGCGCTCGGCGGTCTTTGTACGGCGCTCTATGCCACCATCGCCCAGCCGACGAGCAGCGTGCTGATGTCGACCCATTCGGGTTCCTTCGGTTACAACCTGATCGCCGACTCGTCGTTGACGCTGTTTTTGGCGCAGACGGTGCAGATGCTGTTTTTGCCGACACTCGTCGCGGCGGCGTCGTTCGGCAACCGCTTTGACGTGTGGCATCTGCGCGTGCAGGCGGTGGTGCACTTTCTGCTCGTGGCGTTCAACGTGTTCGTCACGTCCACGGCAATGGTCGGCTTCCCCGTGTGGAACACCGAAGGCCTGCTGATGCCGATGTGGGGCGGCTATCCCGCCATGCAGATCATCACCGTCGCGGCGGCGGCGCTCTTCACCGTCGGGTGCTTTGTCCCGATGCTCAAAAAGAGCAAAAAAGAAGAACTGCCGCAATAAGCGGCAGTTCGATCAATTCTCTTCGAGTAACGCTTCCGCGTTTTTGAGCAGGTTGAAAAGACTGCTGGCAAACAGCGGATATTCGCGCGCGAGCGCGTCGTGCAGGATGAGCGGCGCTTTCTCCGCAGGGAGCGGTTCGTATCCCTTGCAGGGGCGACCGGCGCACAGCGTCGTCAGGCGCGAAGAGCTCTTGATGATTTGGGCGACGACCTCGGGACGGAACATATCGTCTCGCAGAGAGAACATGACCTTGAGGTTTTTGGAGTTGGCGGCGTAGATGTGGCGAAACACCGAATACACCGACAGCGTCAAAATCGCGGACGCTTCCGTGCTGACACCGCGGTTGTCACATTGCTGAAGTATGTCGAACAAGATGTGCAACGAGTTGATGATCAGCTTTTTGGACAGCACGGGCGAGAGATCCGCCTCCGGCTGTTCAAGCAGGCTGTCCGGGCTGTCGGGGATGCTGTCCAGCGAAATGGTGGTACCCGACTTGTCAGCGGTGCGTCCGAGCAGGTAGTCGCACGACACGTCGTAGTAGTCGGCGACTTTCACGACGAAATCCAGTCCGCATTCGCGGATGCCTTTTTCGTAGTGTGAGAGGAGCGCTTGGGAGATCCCCAGATCCGTGGCGGCCTTCTTTTGACTGAAGCCGCGCTCCTTGCGCAACAAAGTGATGATACGAGGAAACGTAGCATTCACGATCACATCGTCTCCTTTTTTGTTAGTTTTTATACAGCTCGTACAGTATACTGTAAAAATTCTGTTTTGTAAAGTATTATTTTTGCGATGGAGGGAATTTTTTTGAAAACCTACAAGATCCATCTGATTCGCCATGGCATGACCGACGCGAACGAACAGCATCTCTACATCGGTTCGCGCACCGACCTGCCGCTGTCGCCGGCAGGACTGTCGGACTTGATCGCGAAGAAAAAAGTCTTTGAATATCCGACGGGCGCACGCTACTTCACAGGTCCCCTGATGCGGTGCCGCCAAACGCTTGAGGTGCTGTATCCCGGGTGCAAGGCGGAAGTGGTCGACGGACTCACCGAATGCGACTTCGGCGAGTGGGACGGTAAGCCGCTCGACGTGCTCAAACAAACGCCCGAGTTTTCCGACTGGCTGTCGGGCAAGCGCGGCGACATCCCCGGCGGCGAAGCGCCCTTGGCGTTTCAAGAGCGTGTTGCGAGCAGTTTTGAAGCGGTGGTGCGTGACCTGATGACCAAGGGGCAGACCGAAGCGGTCATCTGCACCCACGGCGGCGTCATCATGCTCATCATGGCGATGTACGGTGTCCCCAAAGCGCCGATGAACGAATGGGCGACCGACACCGCCTGCGGCTTCACGCTCCGCATCACGCCCGAGATCTGGATGCGCGAACCCGTGGCGGAGGCGCTGTGCGCCATTCCGTGGGAAAAGGAGAAAACCGAGTCGTGATTTGACAATCGGGACACGGTGTTGTATACTTACAAATAATCGACCTTTAGGAGGATTTGCAATATGAAAGTGGCTCTTGCGTGCGATCACAGCGCGCTGGATATGAAAGAGATGGTCAAAGGCCTGCTCGACGAGCTGGGCTTTACCTATGAAGATTTCGGCGCCTACACGACCGATAGCTGTGACTATCCCGTGTTCGCCGCGCGTGCGGCGAAGGCGGTGGCGAGCGGCGCGTGCGATCGCGGCATCGTCATCTGCGGCACCGGCATCGGCGTGTCCATCGCCGCCAACAAGGTGAAGGGCGTGCGTTGCGCGCTGTGCAGTGAACCCTATTCCGCGAAGCTGACCCGCCTGCACAACGACAGCAACGTGCTGGCGATGGGCGCGCGCGTGATCGGTCCGGAGCTGGCGCGCATGATCGCGGAAACCTGGCTCACCACCCCGTTTGAGGGCGGTCGCCATCAGCGCCGCGTCGACCTGCTGACCGCATTGGAGGAGGGGACGGATCTTGGCTGATATTCCCGCCAATGTCAAAACCGCCATCACGGCGCTCAAACGCAACAACATGTACGCGACCTACGTCGCAACGGCGGCGGAAGTGCCCGCCGCTGTAAAAGCGCTTTTGAACGAGGGCGACACCGTCGCTGTCGGCGGTTCGGTGACGCTCGAGCAAACGGGTGTGCTCGACCTGCTTCGAAACGGCGACTATCGCTTCCTCGATCGCTACACCGAAGGACTCACCCGCGACGAGACCGAAGACATCTTCCGTCAAAGCTTCTTTGCCGACGTGTATCTCAGCTCCTCGAACGCCGTCACCCTGCACGGTGAGCTGTATAACGTCGACGGCAACAGCAACCGCATCGCCGCCATCGCCTACGGACCGAAGTCGGTCATTTTGGTGGTCGGTGTCCAAAAGCTGGTGCCCGATCTGGAGTCGGCGGTCGAGCGCGTCAAAACGACGGCGGCTCCGAAAAACGCCGCGCGCCTATCGTGCGACACGTTCTGTGCCAAAAACGGCACCTGCGCCGGCACCGAGGGCGGCATGACGCTCGGTTGCGGCACCGACGCCCGCATTTGTTGTAACTATCTCGTATCCGCCAAGCAACGCCGCAAGGATCGCATCAAGGTGATCTTCGTCGGCGAGCCGGTCGGATATTGATCGTTTGTTTTAAAAAAAGGAGGAACTTGCTGCCTTATGGACAGTAGTGACAGTATTATTCTTTTGGTAATGATCGCGCTTGTGGTGATGTCGGCGTACTTCTCGGCGACCGAGACCGCGTTTTCGTCCCTCAACCGCATCCGCATGAAAAACATGGCGGAAAACGGCAACAAACGTGCCGCCGCCACTTTGAAGATGGCGGATCAATTTGACCGCCTGCTCTCGACCATTCTGGTCGGCAACAACATCGTCAACATCGCCCTGACCTCGATCGCCACGGTGCTGTTTATCAAGTGGCTCGGGGACGTATCGGGTCCGACGGTCGCGACCGTCGTCATCACCGTCGTCGTGCTGATCTTCGGCGAGATCTCCCCGAAAAGCTTAGCCAAGGAAAACCCTGAGAAATTTGCGATGTTCTCCGCGCCCATCATGCGCGTGCTCATGTGGATCCTGACCCCGATCAACCTGCTCTTTTCACTCTGGAAAAAATTGCTCAGCAAGCTCATCCGCGCCGATGACACCCCGTCCATCACCGAAGAGGAGCTCCTCACCATCGTCGAGGAGGCCAAGGAGGACGGCGGCATCAACGAGGAAGAAAGCGAACTCATCCGCAGTGCCATCGAGTTTCATGATCTCGAAGCGGTGGACATCTTCACCCCGCGCGTGGATATCGAAGCGGTGCAAAAGGAGACCGACAAGGACACCGTCGCCGCGAAGTTTTCGAAGACCGGCTTCTCGCGTCTGCCCGTCTACGACGAGACGATCGACGACATCGTCGGCATCATCCATCTGAAGGATTTCTACGTGCAGGTCTATCACCAAGGGCAACCGCTCGAAAGCATCATCAAACCGGCGGTGTTCATCACCCGCACCATGAAGCTCAAAGACCTCCTGCGTCTGTTGCAAAAGGAAAAGGCGCACATGGCGGTCATCGCCGACGAATACGGCGGCACCGAGGGCATCGTCACGATGGAGGACATCCTCGAAGAGCTGGTCGGTGAGATCTGGGACGAGCACGACGAGGTCGTCGAGGAATTTGAAAAGCTCGCCGACAACACCTACCGCATCGTCTGCAGTGCGAATCTTGAAGATATGTTTGAACTCTTTGCCATCAAGCGCCGTGAGGAAAGCGACATGACCACCGTCAGCGGTTGGGTGATGGAGTGCCTCGGTCGCATCCCCGAAGAGGGCGACACGTTTGAAAGCGACGGACTCGCCGTCACCGTCACCAAGACGGACGCGCGCCGCGTTCTCGAGATCGAAGTGATCGTGCTCGAGAAGTCCACCGACGACATCAAGGGCAATGAATAAGGAAGACGGAAAAACGAGGTGACGATGCACCTCGTTTTTTTTGCACGGTGTGCAACCCTTGCCTCCCTCGTTGAGGGAGGTGGATTTCGGCGAAGCCGAAAGACGGAGGGAGTTTCTCTTCCTGAAGGTCGATGTGCGTGCAAATTTCCAAAAACGCGGCACTTTTTTCGGTTTTCGTGTAACTTTTTCGGATATTCTCGTAGTATATCATAAACGGATATGGGAGGGGAGACTGTGGACGATAAGGACATTGTGGCGCTTTTTAACGCGCGGTCGGAATCGGCGATCCACGAAACGTCCGAGAAGTACGACGCCTATTGTCGGGCGATCGCTTCGCGTTTTCTGAGCGATGAAGAAGATATATCCGAATGTATGAACGACGTGTACTTGGGCGCATGGAATTCCATCCCTCCGCATCAGCCGCAGTGCCTGCGCACCTACGTCGGTCGGATCACGCGCAACGTGGCTTGTCATCGGCTTGAGCGCGCTTCGGCGCTCAAGCGCGGCGGCGGAGAATGGGAACGGTTGCTTTGCGAATTGGAAGAATGCCTCCCCTCCGACAGCGACACCGAGATCGAAGCGGACGCGCGGTTTCTCAAAGAGGTTCTGGAACGATTTTTGGACAGCTTGCCCGCCGACGAACGGTGGGTGATGGTGCGCCGCTGTTGGTATGCGGCATCCTTTGCCGAAATTGCCGCGGAGTTGCACCTGCGCGAGGGAACGGTGAAGGTCATGCTCCACCGCATCCGCAAAAAACTGAAGGTCGTGTTGGAAAAAGAGGGGGTGCGGCTGTGAACGTGCAAGATCTGGCACTCGCGTTCGGCGACATCGACGACAAGTATCTGGAGCTGTCCAAGGACGACGCCGTGCGAACGCGCAAACGCCGCCGTCGGTATCGCGTGATGGCGGTGGTGCTGTGCGTGTTGATCGGTCTCGGTTGCGCGAGGGCGGCGTGGCAAGGACAAAGCCTGCCGATCGTCTATCCTTCGGAAAACACCCCGACCGCCGTGCGCCCCCCCATCGTGCAGTATTGGTACAACGCCGAGCAATTTCTGTCGTATGAGTTCATGTTGTCCGAGAGCGCTTACGTCGTGGCGGCGCAGGTGCAAGAGGTCTATGAGGATTTGGACACGGGCACGCGGTGCCGCTACGTGCAGATCGTCGTGACGGAGGTGCTGTACGGCGATATGCAAAGCGGCGAGGTGCTGTTGGTGTGGGACGATACGGTGTGTACCGAGGAGAACGGGAAACGGAAGTACAGCACACCGGACGGCGGTTTGTGCATGGAAAAGGGCAACTGCGTGTTGCTGTTTTTGGATGGCGAGACCAAGGTGCGCTCCACGGTCGACGGACAAGAGCGCGTGCTGTATCAAACGGTATCCGAGGATTGCGGACTCTTTTTTTACGATACCGACGGGCGCTATCATATGTCCGCTTGGTACGGCGACAGCGATAAATCTCGTATGTATGTACGAGCGTTGAAGGACTACGCCCCTCGCACATTGGAAGAATATCGCGAATTGATTTTGAAGCTTCAAGAAGAATAGTCGGGAAACCTCGAAACTTTAAAAAATGAAGAAGGAGCTTATGTATGAAAAAACTTTTATACAAGACAAGGATGTTCTTGGCCGTTACAATGGTATTGGTTGTAATATTAACATCATGCGTGGGGTTGGTATCCGCAGCCGGCTTCAAAGATGGAATCGGGTGTGTCACGTGTAGCAACGAAATCGCACCTTCTTATTCGGAACTGTATGCCGCTGTGCATGCGGCGGTTATGGATTGGGATTGGCATTTGGCGATATTGAACGAGCAGTACGGAGTCGATTGGAATATGACCGATACGGTGGAAGACCAAACAGATAGTATGATACGCTTTTTGGCAATGAACAACCAAGAAGCGGAGCAGTATAGTGATGATTTGTTTGAAAATGCGCATACAATAGTGTCGGATCAACTGATAGCGATGATGTTTTGCTTTTCTTCGAACACGCTTGTTTCTTCCGATTCGTCAACATGGGATCGTGTTGAGATGATTTTTCTTGTGGACAATCTGGAAAAGCAAGACTATTTGCATGATTATTTTGATTTGAAGCAAATCGTCAACCATGAGATCGGTCACGCGCTCGGGCTGGCGGATAGAACGGACGATCAGGGGGTGATTATGTATTATAATAAAGAGACGTGTACCGCTGAGGTGGCGACAGCCTCCGACCTGCAAAACGTGTATTTTTTGTACAGTAATGTGGGTTGAAATTGTAGGGGAATTGAAATGATATGTGGAGGTGAAAACAGACTTTGAATGCTAACTGAGGATTGACGTAATTTACAAAGCGAAAGGATGTTTTCAATGAAGAAGAGAATCAAATGTATAGGAATGGTACTGTTTGCTTTTGCAATTGCACTGAGTATGTCAACCGGAGTGTATGCGTATAGAGTGTTGGGAGGGCGGTTTGTGCTTACAAACGGACTCAGGATGACGTATGAAATTGATTACGAAACGATACAGGATGAAGAATTGATTGATATTATACATGAAGCGTTTGACGATTGGGAATGGCATTTAAACGACGCGGTTGACGGGATAAATATGGGAGCGTATTTCAGCCATTTTATGTATGAAGGTCGTGTCGCGGATATCAGGATTAGAGCTGTTCCGGATGTTTATGTCGATGGTAGAATATATCCGGCACGCACAGATTTGTATGATGCTAACGGAAGACTGGTGTATGGCGATGATCTTGCAAATACAAATTGGGTACGAGCAGAAATTGTGATTGGCTATTCTCAGTTTAATGGATTAGAGCCCATTGAGAAAAAATCAACCATCACTCATGAAATTGGGCATGTGCTAGGCCTTGCACATAACACAGATAACGGAACTATCATGTATGATCGTGTCGAAGGGTGTACGGCGTATGTGCCTACTTTAGATGATATTGAGGGAGTATATTCGATTTATTGTGACTTGTTAGAATAAGTGGAAGGTGTTTGCAATGAATAAAACGAGTTTGCTACAAGTAGTGTGCGTAGTTCTGTTGATCGTGGTTGCCACGCTTGGGGTGCTGCTCGGTGTGACATACACAGAAAACGCACGGTTGAAAGGCGATTTTTCGTATTTGTACGTCGAGCCGACCGTCGGCGTTTTGGAGTGCATCGCGCTGGAACCGCGTGTGCAAGAGCAGGCGCAAAGCGGCATTTTGTATTTGAACACGGAGAACGTGACGCAAACGGCTTGTGACGAGCTGATCGCACAAATGACCTTCTACGCCTCGCAATATGGGTTGACCTTGGATGCGTGCACCGAAGAGGAAGCGCGGGAAAAGGGCTACATCGGGGATGCGCAGAGCGGCGGCAACGCCGTGTGCGTGACGGTCGGCGATACGCGTGTCGACGAGCATACGATCCTCATGTCGACGGCGCTGGTGATCGGCGATCGCGGCGCGCATATCGGCGAGATGGTGCTGCAATGGGACGGCACCTCGTGGCGTATCGCATCGCGCGGCGGAAGCATCGTGTGATAAAGGAGGCGCGCTTTTGTGAAAATCACGGCTTTGGTTTTGACGGCGCTTTTGTTACTCTCTTGCGTCGGGTGTGCACCTGAGTTGGATGAACATTTTTCGATCGACTTTGTGCAACAGCAATTGCAAGACATATGCGAAGAGAAAGAGCGGATCACCCTGTATCAGCTTTCCGGCACATTCTCCAAGAATGTGTGGGCGGATGAGGCGTTTGTCGACGCGCTTGGTATCGCCCGATGGGAACCCACCGACATCGATTATCAATCCGAAGAATACCGAAAGCAGGAACGCCATACGATGGCACTTGCGTACACAGAAGATGGGCGATACGAGCTGTCTATCGGCATGCGGTACGGTGTTGTTGTGCGCATAGAGAGAAAAACGGAGGTTACGGATGAGGGCACATCGGCGTGGGATGAGTATCACAGCAGTCAATGTTTCTTGCTGGGGCAATCCGAAGAAGGCGAGTGCGTAGAAGCGATCAATCGATTGATCGAAGAATACATTGCACAGACCGGGGATGAGGGGTGCAACCTTTGATACCCTCACCTCTGTTCAAAACGCGCGCGGAGCTTTTCCAGCGCGCGTTTTTCAATGCGCGAAATGTAGGAGCGCGAGATACCGAGCCTCTTGGCGACCTCGCGCTGGGGCAGTCCGTCGCCGCGCAGACCGTAGCGCCACACGATCACCTCGCGCTCGCGCTCGTCAAGCACGTCGTAAAGATAGCGGTGGAGCTGTTCGCTGTTCACCTTGAGTTCGAGATCCTCTGCGAGCGTATCCTCGTCGGCGATGACGTCGAGCAGCGAGAGGGGATGCCCGTCCTTATCCGTGTCGATGGGGTCGGAGAGAGACACGTCTTGGAGCGTCTTCTTGTTGGCGCGAAACATCATCAAAATTTCGTTTTCGATGCACCGCGAGGCGTAGGTCGCAAGGCGCGCTCCTTTCGTGTGGTCAAAGGTGTCGACCGCTTTGATGAGTCCGATCGTGCCGATGGAGATGAGATCGTCCTGGTCGGCGGCGGAGGAGGCATACTTCTTGACGATGTGTGCAACGAGCCGCAGGTTGTGCTCGATGAGCCGACTGCGCGCGGCGGTGTCGCCCTGTTCGTGAAACGCGATGAGCGCGTCGCGCTCGTCGGCGGCGGACAACGGGCGAGGGAACGAGCCGGGGGTCATCAGATGCAACGCGAAAAACACAAGGTGGGACAGCGAATCCAAAAGCCAGGTCCACATGAATCAAGCACTCCTTTGGGCGGTTTTGCTTCACCCTATGCCGTCGAATCCCGTCTCATTCGCGCGGACAACCGTGAATTTTCAAAAAAATAAAAAAAGTGCTTGCAAAATGGTTAAGAGAGTGTTACAATATTACGGCAAAACGCACGCAGAGCGAAAAGGGCGGTCGGTGCCGCGACATTCGGTGACCGTTCACCACGCCTGCGGAGGCCGCCGACGAGACCCGTCGGTGAAACAACCAAGGAGGAATTTATCTATGGCAGTCGTATCCATGAAACAGCTTCTGGAAGCCGGTGTCCACTTCGGTCACCAGACCCGTCGCTGGAACCCCAAAATGGCCCCGTACATCTTCACGGAGCGCAACGGTATCTACATCATTGACCTGCAGAAGACCGTCCGCAAGCTCGAGGACGCGTACATGTTCGTGCGTGACCTGGCGGCGAAGGGCGAGAACGTTCTGTTCGTCGGCACCAAGAAGCAGGCTCAAGAGTCTGTGAAAGAGGAAGCGGAGCGCGCCGGTGCGTACTACGTCAACGCGCGTTGGCTGGGCGGCATGATGACCAACTTCCGCACCATCCGCGGCCGTATCGCTCGCTTGGCTCAGCTCAAGCAAATGGCGGAGGACGGCACGTTTGACCTGCTCCCCAAGAAAGAAGTTATCAAGTTCAACCGCGAGATCGAGAAGCTCGAGAAGTTCCTGGGCGGTATCAAAGACATGAAGAAGCTCCCCGGCGCTCTCTTCATTGTTGACCCCCGCAAGGAGAAGATCGCGGTTTCCGAGGCGAAGAAGCTCGGTATCCCGGTCGTGGCGATCGTTGACACCAACTGCGATCCCGACGATGTGGACTATGTCATCCCCGGCAACGACGACGCGATCCGCGCTGTCAAGCTGATCACCTCGACGATGGCCAACGCAATCCTCGAAGGCCGTCAGGGTGAGGACAACACCGCGGCCGCTGAGGAAGCGACCGAGGCCGCTGAATAATTACAATAGGAGGATCAATCGTTATGGCATTTACTGCGAAAGATGTCCAGACCCTGCGTGAGCGCACGGGCGTTGGCATGATGGATTGCAAGAAGGCGCTTGTCGAGACCGACGGCGACATGGAAAAGGCGATCGACATTCTCCGCGAAAAGGGCCTTGCGGCTGCCGCGAAGAAGGCGGGCCGTATCGCCGCTGAAGGCATCGTCTTTGCGACGGTGTACGAAGACAAGAAGGTCGGCGTGGTCGTGGAAGTCAACTCCGAGACCGACTTCGTTGCGAAGAACGCGGACTTCCAGGCGTTTGTTCAGGATGTCGCCGCGATCGTGGCGGACAAGAACCCGGCGTCTGTTGACGAGCTGCTCACCCTCCCGATGGGCGAGGGCGACGTGGCGGCGGTGCTCCGTGAGAAGATCCTCGTCATCGGCGAGAACCTCTCCATCCGTCGTTTCGAGCGCTATGAGGGCAACTGCGTGGCGTATGTCCACGGCGGCGGCCGCATCGGCGTGCTTGTGAAGTTTGATGAGACCTCGGCGGACGCGGACACCATGACCGCGTGCGGCAAGGACGTGGCGATGCAGATCGCGGCGCTCAACCCGATGTACCTCTCCAAGGAGAGCGTGCCCGAGGCGGATCTCGCGAAAGAGAAAGAGATCCTCATCGGTCAGATCAAGAACGATCCGAAGAACGCCAGCAAGCCCGAGCAGATCATCGAGAAGATGGTCACCGGTCGTATCGGCAAGTTCTACGAGCAGAACTGCTTGCTCGAGCAAGCGTTCGTCAAGGACGGCGATATCACGGTCGGCAAGTATGTCACCAACTGCGCGGCGGACCTGAAGGTTGTGTCGTTCGTGCGCTTTGAGAAGGGCGAAGGCCTGCAAAAGCGTGAGGATGACTTCGCGGCAGAAGTGGCCAGCATGATGAAATAAGTCGTTTTCGACAAACGATCTCCCCGATCCCGCTTGCGGATCGGGGAGATTTTTTTGAGTTTTTTGCAAATAATGGTTTACAGTCGCGTGGCTTTTCGGTATAATAAGCTGACGGAATCTGTTTAAAGGAGCTATGAACTATGCTTCAGTTTGAAGAATTGAGATTGAAATTGTCCGCGTTGCAACCCGACATCGAGGAGCTGGCCGGTTCCATCGGTCTGCAACAGATGAAGCGTGAGCTGACGGAGCTTGAGCATCGCGCCGCCGCGGACGGTTTTTGGGACAATATGGAAAAGGCGCAGGCGACCACGCAGCGCGCGGCGAATCTGCGTCAGCGCATCGAGGCGTATGAGCGCCTGTGCGCCGATTTTGAGGACGGCTTGACGCTCATCGAAATGGGCGACGAGATCGAAGACCTCGATATGCTTCCCGAGTGCGAGCAAGCGGTGCAGGCGGTGATGGACGAACTCGAACGTCAGCGTCTTGCCACTCTCTTCACCGGCGAATACGACAACAGCAACGTCATCATGACGTTCCATGCCGGTGCCGGCGGCACCGAGGCGCAGGACTGGGCGCAGATGCTGTATCGTATGTTCACGCGCTGGACCGAGCTTCACGGCTTTAAGTATCAGATCCTCGATTACCTCGACGGCGACGAAGCGGGCATCAAGAGCGCTTCCATCCTCATCGAGGGCGAGAACGCCTACGGCTATTTGAAGGGTGAGGCGGGCGTGCACCGTCTGGTGCGCGTGTCGCCGTTTGACGCGTCGGGTCGCCGCCACACCTCCTTCTCGGCGGTGGAAGTCATCCCCGAGATCGACGACAACGTCGAAGTGGAGATCCGCCCCGAAGACATCAAGATGGACGTGTTCCGTTCGTCCGGTGCAGGCGGTCAGCACATCAATAAGACCTCGTCGGCGGTGCGCTTGACGCACATCCCGACGGGCATCGTCGTCGCGTGCCAGACGGAACGCAGTCAGTTCCAAAACCGCGACACCGCCATGCGTATGCTCCGCTCCAAGCTCGTGGAGATCAAAGAGCGTGAGCATCTCGAAAAGATCGACGACATCAAGGGCAACCAGTCGCAGATCGCGTGGTGCAGCCAGATCCGCTCCTACGTCTTCATGCCGTATACCTTGGCGAAGGATCATCGCACCGGCTTTGAAAGCGGCAACATCAACGCCGTTATGGACGGTGAGATAGACGGCTTCATCAACGCCTATCTGAAGGCGCTCGCCACCGGCACGCTCGGCAACGCCGTCGCGGCCGCCGACTGAGCAAGCAGTAAAGGAGAATGAGCATGGAACGAAGAACGCTCGGAAACACCGGGATCGAGATGTCGGTGCTGGGCTTTGGTTGCGCCAGTGTGTGGAGCAAGAGCTTTTTCGAGGAAGAAAAAGCGGCACAGCTCGTAAAACAAGCGCTGGAACTCGGGATCAATTTCTTCGACACCAGCTATTCCTACGGACTGGCGGAGGAACGCCTCGGTCGCGTGTTGAAGAACAACAACGTGCGTCGCGAGGATGTGATCATCTCCACCAAGTGCGGTACCAGACACGAGGACGGCAAGTATTATCACGATTGGTCGGTGGCGTGGCTGGAAGAAAGCCTGAACACCAGCTTGTCGCGTCTGGGCGTGTCGTATGTGGATCTGTTGCATCTGCACGGTCCCGAAATTGCCGATATCACGCCCGAACTTTTGGCGTTTCTCGACGGCTTGAAGCGTGACGGCAAGGTGCGCGCCGTGGGCATCAACACCTTCAACACCGAAACGCTCGAATACGTGTGCGAGCACGCGCTGTTTGATTTTGTCATGCTGGATTATAACATCCTCAAGCGCTCGCGCGAGGATCTGATCGCGCGCCTTAACGAGCGCGGCATCGGCGTGATCGCGGGTGCACCGCTGGCGGAATCGCTGTATTCCAACCGCGTGTTCAAGATCAAAAGCAAAAAGGATCTGTGGTATTTCCTGCGTGCGTGCAAGACGTTCCGCGGACAGCTGATCGAAGGCTTTAAATACCGCTTTGTTAACAAGGTCGACGGCATCTCCGGCAATCAGGTCGCGCTCAAATATGTGGTGAACAACCCCGGCGTAACGGCGGCGGTGTTCGGCACGACCAACCCCGATCATTTGCAGGAAAACGTCGAAGCACTCGACAAAGAGATCCCCGAGAAGATCGTCGAGCGCATCCGCTCCGTCAAGATGAAACATCAGGACGTGCGCGGGTAATACATGTAAGAAAAAATCGCCGCAAGCGAAGCTTGCGGCGATTTTTTGTTGCATTATGCAGGAGAGATTACTCTTCCTTCGGTTGATCCGAAGCGCAGTGCGGGCACTTGACGGCTTCGATGGCGATCTCCGAGCAGCAGAACGGGCACTTCTTAGTGGTGGGTTCCGCCGGGGCTTCTTCTTCCTTCTTCTTGCCGAGGTTGGCGAGCTTGTTGAGGGTCTTGACCAACATGAAGATGGCGAACGCCATGATGATGAAGTTGAGGATCACGGTGATGAATGCGCCGTAACGAAGTGCCACTTCGGGTTGCGTGACCGTCTCGACACCGTCGACCAGTTCTTTCACCTCGGGGATGAAGACGTGCTTCAGGTCGGTGAAATCGACGTTGAAGAGCAAGCCGATCAGCGGGTTGATGAGGTCGTTGACAAACGAGTCAACAATGGACTTGAACGCGGCGCCGATGATGACACCGACGGCCATATCGACCACATTGCCGCGCATGGCGAATTCTTTAAATTCGCCGAAGAATTTTTTCATGAGAAAACGCTCCTTTCGAACAAATAAGTGTACCATTATTATAGCGAGATGTGTCGAAAAATGCAAGGTGAATTTGGGGAAAAAGGCGTGTTTTTAAGCGGATTCGGTGAGAAATACTTGCAATGGAGGAATGAATGTGCTATGATATATCTGTATAAATATGGAGTATTGTCGGAAAGTGCGAGTTTTTTCTGCGGTGCGCCGTGAAATCAGGACGAAAAGAGGTGGCAAAACGATGGAAAAAAAGCATATTTTGGTCGTTTGCCAATATTTTTATCCCGAATCGTTCCGCATCAATGAGATGTGCCGTGAGTGGGTTGCCCGCGGCTATCAAGTGACAGTGTTGACGGGTATTCCGAACTACCCTCAAGGCAAGTTCTACAAAGGATACAACTGGTTTAAAAAGCGCCGCGAACAATGGGAAGGCATTGACATTCGCCGCATTCCGCTGATCGCGCGCGGCAAATCGCCGATCGGCATGATCCTCAACTACCTGTCATTCATGATCTCCGGTTGGTTCTGGAAGTGGTTCACCGGCGTGAAACCCGACTATGTGTTCACGTTCCAGTTGTCGCCGGTGATGATGGCGTTGCCGGGCGTTTGGATCGCCAAGCGCCGCAAAGTGCCGCACTATCTGTATGTGCAGGACCTGTGGCCGGATAATTTCGAAGCGGTCACCGGTATTCACAGCGGCGTGATCCTTCGCCGTTTGCGGAAAATGGTGGACAAGATCTACCGCCGCAGTGACAAGATCTTCGCCACCTCCCCGAGCTTTGTGGAGATGATCCGTGAGCGGCTTTGCGAAAACCAGGATAAGGTGATGTATCTGCCGCAGTACGCGGAGGATCACTATGTTCCCTGTGAGCGCGAAGCGCCTGACGATGTGCCGTCGGACGATCGATTCAAGATCGTGTTCACCGGCAACGTCGGCTTTGCGCAGGGACTCGATGTGCTTCCCGAAACGGCGGCGCTGTTGCAGGATCGTGGGATCGACGACGTGTGCTTTGTCATCGTGGGCGAGGGACGCGGTTTGGAAGCCTTCCGTGCACAAGTGAAAGAGCGCGACGTCGAGTCGGCGTTCGTGTTTACGGGACGTCGCCCCTCCGAAGAGGTACCGCGCTATCTCGCGGCGTGCGACATGGCGTTTGTGTCGTTTAAAAACGACCCAGTGCTTGTCAGCACCATCCCCGCGAAACTGCAGTCGTACATGGCGTGTGCCATGCCGATCTTGGCAGCGGCGGGCGGTGAAACGGAGCGCGTGGTGAATGAGGCGGCCTGCGGCGTGTGTTGCGCGGTGGGAGATGCCAAGGCGCTGTGCGAGGCGATCGTTTCGGCGAAAGCGACTGACCTGTCGCCGTATGCACAGGCGTCACTTGCCTACTCCAAGGCGCACTTCAACAAAGATACCATCATGGATCAACTCGATCCGTTCTTTACCTAAACCGATAACCGCACTCGTAAGAAGGGTGATTTATGGAGAATCGTACAACTCGGGAAGAACCGTTGCTGTTTTTGACGGGCATCTACCCCGACGAATGGCGCGAAGCGTTTTGCGATCCGTCGTACAACGCCAATATTCAGATCGCCGCGGATGTGTTGCAACGACATCTGATCCGCGGGTTTGAGGAGAACCTCGGACACCCGATCCCGCTGTTGAATGCGCCCTACATCGGCGTGTTTCCGCGCACGTGCAAGCTGGCACGGATGAAAGCGTTTGATTTTTCGCACACGGACGGGGCCAAAGACCGCAACATCGGATTTTGGAACATCCCCGTTTGGCGACACATCGCCATCTACCGCCAAAGCCGCAAAGGCATCCGCGACTATGTGCGGGAGAACCCCAACGGTGTGGTGATGGCGTACACGCTGAATTTGCGCAATATGTATCGCTTGCGATACGCCAAAAAGAAAGCCCCCTCGATCCGCACCTGCTTGGTCGCGCCGGACCTGCCGTTGTTCATGAACGTGTCGGCGAGTTTGCCGTACCGCGTGATGAAAACATGGGAGGACAAGCGTATTCGCAAGCGGTTGCGCTGGGTGGATTCGTATGTGATGTTGACCGAGCAGATGAACGAGTACCTCGGCGCGGACCGCTACTGCGTGGTGGAGGGCATTGCCGCCGAACGCGAATGGACCGCCAAGGTACCCTCGACCGAAAAGACGGTGCTGTACACGGGCACGCTCGAAGAGAAGTACGGCGTGCTTCGCTTGGTGGAAGCGTTCTCCCGCATCGACGATCCCGATGCGCGTCTGTGCATCTGCGGCAAGGGCGAGTGCGAGAACGCACTGAAAGAGGCTGAAAAAAACGACCCGCGCATCCGCTATCTGGGGCAGGTGCCGCACGAACGTGTGCTGGAGCTGCAACGCGAGGCGGCGGTAACGGTCAATCCGAGACCGGCCGGGGAGACGTTCACGAAATACAGCTTCCCGTCCAAGAATCTGGAATATCTCGTGTCGGGCGTACCGCTGGTGGCGTGCAAGCTGGCGGGGATCCCGTCGGAATACGACCCGTACATTTGTTATGCACAGGACGATACGGTCGATGCGCTGAAAGAAGCGATCGAATCGATCCTTCGTTTGACACCGCAAGAACGTGAACAGCGGGGTCGCGCGGCGTTTGAGTTTGTGACGACGCAGAAAAACCCGAAAATGCAAACCAAGCGTATTTTGGATATGCTGAAACGCGAGTAAAAGGAGTACACGATGGAACACAAGACCAAGCCGAAAGTGCTGATGTACTACGCCTTCGAGGACATGGTCGGCGGACCTCTTGTCTACCTTCGCTCGATCATGAATTCGGAGCTGAAGGACAAGTTTGAGTTTGTCGCTTGTTTTCAAAATGCCGCGCCCGGCGGTTGGGACGGCAAACTGTATAAGCGCATGGTCGAGCAGATCCGTCGTGAGAAGCCGGATATCGTGCACGTGCACGGGCTGCAAAGCGAGGGCATGTACGGTGTGATGGCGGCGAGAAAAGCCGGATGCAAGCACATCGTCACCACGGTGCACGGATTTGCGTTTGACGCGCAACGACCGCACAGCATCAAGTATATGCTGTATCGCTATTTTGTGGAGCCGTGGACGTTGCGTAAATCGAAGGCGGTCTACTGCGTTTGCAAATACGCAAGCGACCGTCCCATCATGAAAAAACACGCGGGGAAAAATTCCGTCGGCTACATCCACAACGCCGTGCCGGACATGATCGCGACGCGAGACCGCGCGACGGTGCGCGGTGAATACGGCATCGCAGACGACGAGGTCGTGTTTGTGATCGCGGGGCGCGTGGCGCAGGCGAAGGGCTTTGATCTGTTGGCGGAAGCGGTCAAGCTGCTCGAGCAAACGCACGAGCGGTTTCGCCTGATGGTCGTCGGCGACGGCGACTATACCGAGGCGTTTTCCGCGCAGGTGAGCGCGCAGATCGAAGCGGGTCGTGTGATCCTCGTCGGAAAGACGGATCGCGTGGCGGACTACTTGGCGGCGTGCGATGTGTTCGTGCTTCCGTCGTTCCATGAAAACTTGCCCATCGCCTTGCTCGAAGCGGGGAAGATGGGGCTTCCGTGTGTGGCGTCGGCGGTCGGCGGTGTGCCCGAAGCGGTGCTCGACGGTCAAACCGGTTTCCTGATCACCGAGCGCGATGCCGCCCGGTATGCGGCGTGCATGGCGCGTTTTATAGACGATCCCGCTTTGCTTCGCACCATGGGTGCGGCGATGAAGGCGGATGTGGACGAGCGGTTTTCCATGAAAACCATGTGTCAAAAAATAGAGGAGTTATACGTCGATGGTCTTGCGTTGTAAACCACTCGAAAAAGAGAATAAACGGTTGCTCATACAACGCTTGATTGCGGCGGCGGTTGTCATCTTGCTGATGTTGGGCTTGAGTCAACCGATGTTTGCTTTGGCGGCGCTCGGCGTCGTGGGTTTGTTTGTGGTGCTGTCCGAAAACGAAGAAGGCATGCGCATGATGTTCTTCCTTCTTCCGTTCGGAAACATCTTCAAATCCTCCCCGGAAAGCACGTCCTTCTTTACCTATCTGACGATCCTTTTCGCAGTGAAATTGCTCTTGTCTCAAAAGAAGATCAAGATCGGCTTCTTGGTGGCGTGGGGCGCGCTGCTGGTGTTCCAGGTCGCCGGAAGCTTTATGGATTATAAGATCCTCATCAAGCAGGCCTCTCTGTTGCTGTTGATCTACGGCTATTTTCAGTGTTGCAAGCCCATGCTTAAGGACATGGTCATGGCGCTGTCGTGCGGCGTGGTGCTCTCGTGTTCGATCGGCTTCTTCCTAGCGGATCTCCCGGGACTTGCGCAGTATATGCGCATGGTTCGCACCTATGAGATCTCCTATGACCTGTTGCGCTTCACCGGCTTGTACAGCGACCCGAACTATTTGTCGTTGGTGCTGGTGGTGCTGATGGTGGCGCTGTACGGACTGATGCGCGCCAAGCAGATCGGCAAGATCGGCTGGGTACTGTGCGGATTCATGGTGTTTTTCGGCGTGCAAACGATCAGTAAGAGTTTCTTCCTGATGCTGTTTGTGGCACTCTTGCTGTTTATTATCGAGGCGATCCGCCATCGGCGGTTTGCGTTTTTGGCGATCCTTGTGACGGCGGTGACGATCGTCGTGGTGTTGGTGATGCAGGGAAAGATCCAGATGTTTGACAACATTTTGGAGCGTCTGTTCCACTCCGACGACTTTACCACGGGACGCACCGACCTGCTCGGTACCTATTTGTCGCACAGCTTCGAAAACCCCGTCCATCTGATCGTCGGCACCGGCGTGGCGGCGCCGCCGCTGGGCGGTTTGCCGCACAACACCTACATCGACTTCCTGTATTATTACGGACTGCTCGGAACGTTCTTCTTCGGTTTGGCGATGTATTATGCGATCTCACCCATTCGCGTGAAGTTCTCGTTGCTGAACACATCGCCGCTGATTTGTTTTTGCATCATGATCGCGGCGCTGTCGTATCTGCAAATGTACGATTTTTCCTATGTGTTGATCCTGGTGTTCGCACTTTTGAAAGAGGGCGTCACAAAACCGGAAAGTTCGTTGCAAATGCAGGACACGGCGGCGTGAGAGACACGCGCGGAGGACGCGAGAAAGGATGTAACGAATCATGCGTTTTTCGATCATTGTCCCGATTTATAACGTGGAGGCGTATCTTTCGTCGTGTATAGAGAGCCTCCTCGGACAGACCTATTCGGATTTTGAGGTGGTGTTGGTGGATGACGGATCCACCGACGGCTCACCGGCGATCTGCGATCGCTTTGCCGAGCAGGACGCGCGTATCCGCGTGATCCACAAACCGAACGGCGGTCTGGTCAGCGCCAGAAAAGCCGGTGCCCAAGCCGTCCGCGGTGACTATGTGATCAACGTCGACGGCGACGATATGGTGGCGAACGATTACCTGGAGATGGTGTCAAAAGCGATCGATGACAGTGACAGCGCCGACATGATCCTCTGGAATCTGACGGAGCTGTATGACGATCACCAAGTGGTCCCGAAGACGAAACTGCCGCAAGGACTGTATCGTGACGAGGCATTGGAGCGTATCAAGGGACTGTACTTGTATGACAAAGAGGAAGAAAGGATCCGCATGGACACCTTGATCCCCGGATGGACCAAAGCCGTGCGGCGTGAGCTGTACTGTGCGTGTCAGGCAGAGGCGCACGAAGCGATGACCAAGGGCGAGGATGCCTTTGTGATGCTTCTGATGTTGATTCAATGCCGCTCGTTGTACATCCTGCATTATAATGGATATTACTATCGCGTTGTGGAATCGTCCATGATCCGCAAGATCTCCGAAAAGGATTTTGATGCGGTGGCGTTATTGCTCCGTTCCATGCGCGAACGACTGACCGAATGGCCCGCATTCGAACGGCAGTTGCAACTGTACAGTCTCTTTATGTTTGAGCACGTGCTGATCTTGGCGGCGAGAGCATTTCCGTACCGCCGTTACCGCGACATCATCCGTCGATGGTTGGATGAAGATCTGTTGGCGTTTACGGCCAAGGGTGTGATCGCCAAGCCGTCGAGAAACGATCGCATTATGAAATGGGCCGTTACCCGCAAACATTGGTGGCTGTTGTACCGCTTGGTGCGGTTGAAGGGCTGAGGCGCGAAAGAGGGCGGAAGTATGACAGAGTTGCAAAAGACGGAATTTGCCATGCTGACGGAGTTTGTTCGCATTTGCGACACGCTCGGATTGACCTATTATCTGGTGTGCGGTTCGGCACTCGGTGCGGCGAAATACGGCGGCTTCATCCCGTGGGATGACGACATTGACGTCGCCCTTCCGCGCAAGGATTATGAGATCTTTTTGGAAAAAGCCCCGGATATGTTGCCCGCGTGGTACTTTTTGCAGAACCATCGCACGGACAAGCAGTTCCATCAAGTGGGCAGTAAATTGCGCGATTCGCGCACGACCTACGTGGAGCAGATGACCGAAAACCTCGACATCCACCACGGCGTGTACATCGACGTGTTCCCGCTGGACGGACAGTGGGCGGATGAGAAAGAGCAGCGTCGGTATCGCAAGATGAAAAAACAGTTTGAGGGGAAGCGGCGCGTGCATTTGGCGTACAACCGTTTTTCGCGCTCGACCCTTTTCATGTGGCGCACGAATGCCTACTATCTGTGTAACCGTTTGTTCGGCGCGTTTTCGGATACCTCGTCGTGCATCGCGCAATACGATCGCCTGATCGCATCGTATCCGCTGGAGCGCAGTGAGCGCTGGTGCAACTACGCCAACTCCGCCTCCGAGACGGAATATGCGCCGCGCGAGCAGTATGGCGACGGCGTGATGATGTCGTTTGAAGGATTGGAAGTGCGTATCCCCGAGCAGTACGATGCGTATCTGACGCAAAAGTACGGCGATTGGCGCGCCGATCTGCCCGAGGATCAAAAGAAGGGGCATCATTATTATGTGGTGTGCGATCTGCACACACCGTACAACGAGTATATGAAAGAGGGGAGAGTTTGCCGATGAAGAAGAAGCTTTTGAGCGCGTTGCCGAATGTACTGCTGTCGATCGTGGCGGTGTGCGCGGTGATGATCACGGTCAAGTTGTATACGACGGATTTCTCCGTCAAAGAAGCGGATCCCGAAGCGACGGTCGAAACGCCGGCGTTTGATCCCGAAGAGTATCGGGCGTACGAGACTCCCTATGGATCGCTTTATTATCCGTCCGACTACGTTGCGTATCTGGAGACGGAGGTAACGGAGGCAGACGGCGTGTACACTATGCGCTTCCTCTATGCCAACGGCGAGGAGCGCTTGGATCTGTATACGGTGGTATTCGGTGATGACACGCGCGGCATGCGCGTCGGCACGTTCGGCGACCACATGGCGGCGAGCATCGAGGTGCACGACGTGGCGGCCCATGCGGATTGGGATAACGACGAAGCGTTGCGATATCAAGCGATGCAAGAAGCGGTCAACGATCTGATCCGTTCGATCGAACAGTTTGAGAACTTCACGCAAGCGTGACGAAAATAATCAGGATGTAAATCTTGTTTATATAAAAAAAGAAAAGGAGAGATCAAGATGAACATTGCAAAACCCTTTGCAAAAGTTGTCGCAGTGGCAGTCAGTGTGGCGTTGTTGCTCAGCATCGTGCCGATGACCGCATTCGCTTCCATGTCCTACGACAGCGCCGTCTCCGGTGGTTACTACACGCTCATTTCGAAGAATGAGTATGCCTTGGCTCCCGGTGCAACGGAAACCGAGATGATCTTGAACAACACCGACGGTTCGCGCCGTCAGATCGTTCACGTGTTCGAAGTGGACCCGAAGAACGAGAAGATTCAAGTGCTTCCCGGTTACTACGGCATCGACAAGCTGAATCCCGATGACCTTTCGGACAGCACGAACTGGACCGACATGCAATTGACCAAGACGGTGGCTTATTATGAGAACACCCTTGGTTACAACGTGGTCGGCGCCATGAACACCGCTCTGGCGTACGATTCCAACGCGCCCTACGGCTTCATGGTGTACGAAGGCGTGCAGCTCGGTTCCCCCGACGTCCACAAGGGTGCCCAGACCTACTTGGCGATCGATTGGGACGGCAACTGCGAACTGCGCAGCATGGCGACTCCGCTCAACGGTACGGAGCGCACCGCGATCCCTGCGAACTTCAACTGGCTCGTGAAGGACGGCGCGTTGGTCACCAAGACCCCCGAGCGTACCACGGCGGCGGCTTCCCGTTCGATGATCGGTATCAAAGCCGACGGCAGCCTGGTCTTCTGCCAGGTTGACGGTCGTATCACCCCCTTGGCGGTTGGCTTGTCCAACTACGAGATGGGCGAAATGATGCTGGCTCTCGGTTGCGTCAACGCGGTCAACTGCGATGGCGGCGGATCCTCCACCTTCATTTCGAAGCGTGAGGGCGAGAGCGAAGGCACGATGCGTTCGATCCCCTCGGACGGTTCCGAGCGCCCGACCATCAACAGCGTGATCATCGTGTCGAACGCGGTTGCGACCGGCATTTTCGACCACGCGGTTCTCGACACCGAGTATGATTACTATGCGGCCGGTGCTGCGGCGACCGTCACCTCGGCGGGCGTTGACACCAACGGCTATCCCGTGGAAGTGCCCACCGAGGGTATTTCCTGGAGCCTCAGCGATGACAGCTTCGGCACCATCGTCGACGGCAAGTTCACCTCCAACGGCAAACTCGGCGACGTCACCCTGCAGATGGTGTACGGCGGCAACGTGGTCGGCGAGAAGACGATCCATGTTGTCAACCCCGACAACTTTGCCTTCACCGTGTCGGATACGGTTATTCCCTTCGGTAAGAGCATCAACGTCGAATTTGCCTGCACCTACGGTGCGGACGACTGGACGGTCGGCATGGACGGCGCTTGCGATCTGACGCTGTCGGATGCTACGGCGGCGACGCTGAACGGCATGGAGCTGACCGCGACCACCGACGAGTCCAAGACGGGCGTCGTGCTGACGGCTACCTATAAAGCGAATCCCGCTACGAAGGCGATCATGAACGTCACCTTCGGCAAGGGTTCCGAGATCATTTATGACTTCGAAAACGGCGAGCTCAACGGCTTTGTCGGCTTCGACGAAGCGAAGCAGTGGTCGATCGACAACGGCGTCAACAACACGCTGGTCGGCATCGATCCTCTCGCGGGTCAGTTCTCTCCGAACGTGGACGGCTACACCTGGGTCGCTTCGAGAGAAAACGGCGGTCAAGTGCGCAACGGTGACTACGCTCTGGCGTGGACGCTCGACAACACCACCGCGGACTTTGCCGGCTGGACCTACAACGTCCTGTTCAACACCGGCGATACGAAGACCTTCCGTGACGTGGCGAACGGTAAGAATGCCGTGAAGCTCGGCATGTGGCTCTACATCCCCGAAGGCGCGGCGGGTCTGGCGTTCCAGTCCCAGTTCTACACGCAGGTGGCGACCGGCTATTCCTGCAAGCAGGCTCACTTCACCTTCACCACCGCCAACGGCACGGTGAAGAACCTGAACTCCTGCACCGAGGCGGACATCCCCGAATCGCGTTGGGTGTATGCGTCGGTCAGCATCGCGGATGCGGATACGTACTATTCGTCCATTCCGACGGATACCACGAATAGCCGTTCTCCGTCCTTCATTCGTACCTATGTGAAGCCCAACAGCCCGCAGAAGATCACCTTCTACATCGACGACATCACGCTGGACTACAGCTCGGCGGTGGACGATCGTGTTCTCCCGACCATCAGCAACGTGACCTACGCCACGGCGGATACCGCTGTGGATCTGACCGACGGCGCGGCGCTGTCCTCCAACACCGTGGCGTTCTCTGCGAACATCAGCGACAACATGGCGCTGAATTACGACACCGCGACCATCTCGGTCGACGGCAAAGCGCTCGACAACGTGACGGCTTCCGGCAAGACCCTTTCCAGCGAGAACATCACCTTGGCGAACGGCGAACACGTTGTGGTGTTCGAAGTGCAAGATACGCTCGGTAACCTCGCGCGTGCGGAGCGTCGATTCACCATCGGCACGGACGCGGCGATCGGTCTGTCCGGCCGTAACGACAGCGGTGCTCCGGCGGAAGTCGACTCGCTGTACTACATCGACGTGACGGCGGCGAACATGGCGTCGATCGAAAAATTGACGACGGTTCTCAAGCTGCAAACCGCGAATACGTGGGAACTGGATGCGGTGGAAGTCGCTCCCGGTTTCGAAGCGACTCTGGACTACAACGAGAACTCCGGACTGCTGTATGTGACCGTGGAGAAGACCGGCACGACGCTCGCGGCGTATGCGCGCGGCGCTCAAACGCTGGTGTCCATCCCGGTTCGCGTGTGGTCTTGGAAGGGCGTTGACCATGTCACCGGTAAGGATATCCCGGCGGATGAGCAGTATGCTACCGGCTACTGCCCGTTTGTTACCATTGAATGTGAAGCGGTCGAAGGCTCCGTGACCTACGCGGACAACACGGCGGCCACCTTCAGCGGCTCGGTTTCCGAGGCGACCAACATCAACGACATTGCTGCGCCGTGGCACACCCATGACGCGCAGCCGATCGCGGATCTGGACGCGACCTGCACCACTGCCGGTTACACCGGTCGTACCTATTGCGACGCTTGCGGCTCCATTGTGGAAGCGGGCACCATCCTCCCGGCGACCGGTCATGACTATGATGTGGTCGACCGTGAGTTCGTCTGCCATTGCGGCGAGGTTGCGATGGTCAACGGTCTGATCGAGTTCGAAGGCAACACCTACTATGCCATCAACGGCAAGCTCTCCATCGGCTGGGTCTTCGAAGGCGACGAATACTACTTCTTCGGCGATGACGGCGCGGCTCTGAAGGGCACGCACACGGTCAACAACCATGAGTACACCTTCAACGACGAAGGCGTTTTGGTCGAAGGCTCCTGGTATCAGTCCTCGACCGGTATGAGATACTACTGGGCGGGCACCTATGTCAAGAGATGCTTCTATGACATCGACGGTGAGACCTACTACTTCGACTTCTTCGGTAACATGGTGACCGGTCTGAACCGCATCGAGCGTTACAGCAACAGCCCCGACGCGGACTTCTACCTCTTCAGCGAGACTGGTGTTCTGCTGGACGAAGACGGCTTCCATACCGTCGCCGGCGACATCTACTATGTGAAGGATCGTATGCCTGTGGCGGCCGGCCTTGTGCAGGACGACGAAGGCAACTACTACTACTTCAACAGCACCCTGAAAGCGGTCAAGGATTGCAGCTACTATGTGTACAACACCAACAACCTCCTGCCGCAGGACACCTATGATTTCGACGCCGAAGGCAAGATGATCGTTGAGACGGTCGACGAGACCAAGAACGGCATCTTTGAAGAGGACGGCTCGCTGTACCTCTACATCAACGGCGTGAAGCAACAAGGCCTCGGCCTCATCGAGTACGAAGGCGCTTACTACTACGTCCGTACCGCGGGTCAACTCGCGACCGGCCGTTACTACATCAGCTTCGGCAACGGCATCCTCGAGTCGAACCAGACCTATGAGTTCGGCGCGGACGGCAAACTGCTGATCGATCCCAACGGCGAAGAGAAGGACGGCATTGTGGATGAGAACGGTACGCTGTACCTCTACATCGACGGTGCAAGACAAAAGGGCCTCGGCCTGATCTGGTACGAGGATGCGTACTACTATGTGCGTACCGAAGGCCAGCTCGCGACGGGTCGCTACTATGTCTACTACGGCAACGGCATTGTGCCCGACTTCACCTATCATGAGTTCGGCACCGACGGCAAGATGATCGTTGAGACGGTCGACACCACGAAGACCGGTATCTTTGAAGAGAACGGCACGCTGTATCTCTACATCGAGGGCGTGATGCAGAAGGGCCTCGGTCTGATCGAGTACGAAGGCGCGTACTACTATGTCCGCACCGAGGGTCAACTCGCGACCGGTCGTTACTACATCAGCAACGGCAACGGCATCCTCGAAGCGAACCAGACCTATGACTTCGGCACGGATGGCAAGCTCGTGATCAACAACGTTGACACTTCGAAGAACGGCATCTTTGAAGAGGACGGCTCGCTGTACCTCTACATCGACGGCGTGAAGCAACAAGGCCTCGGCCTCATCGAGTACGAAGGTGCGTACTACTATGTCCGTACCGCGGGTCAGCTCGCGACGGGTCGCTACTACATCAGCAACGGCAACGGCATCCTCGAAGCGAACCAGACCTATGAGTTCGGCGCGGACGGCAAGCTGCTGATGGACATCACCGGCGAAGTGAAGAACGGCGTTGTGGATGAGAACGGCACGCTGTATCTCTACATCGACGGTCAGAGACAAAAAGGTCTCGGCTTGATCTGGTACGAAGGCGCGTACTACTATGTGCGTACCGAAGGTCAGCTCGCGGTCGGCACCTACTATGTCTACTACGGCAACGGTCTTGTGGAGGACTTCACCTATCATGACTTTGCCGCGGACGGCAAGATGATCGATTTTCCGGCGGACGTGGTGTACACCGTGGAGACGGTGAACACGGCGGCGCTCAAAGCGGGCGACGAAGTGACCGTGGATGTCTACGTGACGGCGACGGAGCTTTCGCTCATCGAGTACAAGCTCGGCTACGACAGCACCAAGCTCGAAGTGGCCTCTGTGGAGCTTTCCGACACCTTCAAAACGTTTGACCAAAACAGCGCGAACATCGATCCCATCCAGCATGAAACGGATGATGAAACGGTGGGCGAAGTGTGGTTCAACGCGATGGCGCTCGATCCGATCGTGATCGGCGACAACGTGCGCATCGCGACGATCACCTTCAAGGCGATCACGGATGTGAACGAGTCGGTCGACGTGTATGCGGTGTGCGATCCGCTCGCGTGCGACGGCAACTATGATACCTTGACGACCCTTGCCGTGAACGGCGGCATTGCGATCTAAGGTGACACCGTACCGCAAGGTACACGGTGTTTTGATGTAAGTCGGATCGGAACTGCAGGTCCTGTGAAAACGGGATCTGCAGTTCCGTCCCTGTCACCTCTGACCCATGGAGCATTCCATGGCTTAACGTTGCTTACGATCGATCTTCGGATCGTTTTTATATGTGGTTCATAATCGAAAGAATTTGGTTTGATAGACAGATGGCAGGTATGTGCATATGAAATTATCAAACAACCGTATCGTCAAAAATGCATCATGGATCGTCGTGTGCCGTATTGCGCAAGCGGTGTTGAGCTTTGTGATCGGTACGATTTCCGCTCGCTATCTCGGTCCGTCCAACTATGGTCTGATCAGTTACGGCGCGTCGGTCGTGTCCTTCCTCGTGCCGGTGGTGCAACTCGGCTTGCGCCACGTGTTGGTGCAGGAGATGGTCAACCATCCCGAACGCGAAGGAAAGATCCTCGGAACCTCCCTGGTGATGAGCATGGTTTCCGCCGGTTTGGGTATCGTCGGTGTGGCGGCGTTTGCAATGATCGCCAACCGCAACGACACCGACACCATCGTGGTGTGTGTGTTGTCGAGTATTTCGCTGCTTTTCCAGTGCTGGGAAATGATCCAGTATTGGTTTCAAGCGAAGCTGAAATCCAAATACATGGCGGTTACGTCGCTGATCGCGTATGCGATCGCATCGGCGTATCGTTTGGTATTGCTGGTGACGGGGCAGAGCGTCCATTGGTTTGCGCTGGCGACTTCGCTCGATTTTTGCATCATCTCGGTGGTGCTGACCGTCATCTACAAGCGCATGAGCGTGCAAAAGCTGTCCTTCTCGTGGGACGTGGGAAAAGCGCTGTTCGCCAAAAGCCGGTATTACATCGTCTCCGGCTTGATGGTGGTGTTGCATTCCAACACCGACCGTGTGATGCTGACCATGATGCGCGGCGAAGGGGAAAACGGCTTCTACACCGCGGCGTTCACCTGTGCCTCGTTGCTCGGATTTGTGTATGAGGCGATCATCGATTCGGTGCGCCCGATCATTTTCGAAAGCAAAAAGCACGACCAAGTGAGCTTTGAGAGTAACGTCAAGCGTCTGTATACGCTGGTGATCTACATGGGATTATTGCAAAGCTTGGTCTTCACGGTTCTGTCGCCGCTGATCATTTCGGTGCTGTACGGTCAGGAGTATCAAGCGTCGGTGCTGGTGTTGCAGGTGTTGACGTGGTACACGGCGTTCTCCTACACGGGAACCGTGCGTAACATCTGGATCTTGGCAGAAGACAAGCAACGGATCATCTGGGTCATCAACCTACTCGGTGCGGTGCTCAACATCGCCGGAAACTTTGTGTTGATCCCGTGGATCGGTGCGGTCGGTGCCGCGATCGCGTCGGTGGCTACGCAGTTCTTCACCAACTTCGTACTGTCGCTGTTGTTGCCGATTTTGCGGAGAAACGGACAGCTGATGCTCGGATCGTTGCATCCGAAAATGCTTAAAGATATTGTACGACTTGTCAAACGATAAGAAAACGATACGGAAAGAAGTGGAAACCTATGTCCTTGTTTGCAGGGAAAACATTGCTCATTACAGGTGGAACGGGTTCGTTCGGCAACGCGGTGCTTAACCGCTTTCTGGCGACCGATATCGGCGAGATCCGCATTTTCTCGCGCGACGAGAAAAAGCAGGACGATATGCGTCACGAATTCCAGGCGAAGATGCCCGAGGTTGCGGATAAGATCAAGTTTTACATCGGCGACGTGCGTGACCTCGCCTCGGTAAAAAACGCGATGCACGGTGTGGATTACATCTTCCATGCCGCCGCGCTGAAGCAGGTGCCGTCGTGTGAGTTCTTCCCCATTGAGGCGGTCAAGACCAACGTCATCGGCACTGAGAACGTGCTCACGGCGGCGATCGAGGCGGGTGTCAAGAGTGTGATCTGCCTCTCGACGGACAAGGCGGCGTATCCCGTCAACGCGATGGGCACGTCGAAAGCCATGATGGAAAAAGTCGTCGTGGCAAAATCGCGCACCGTCTCTGCCGACAAGACCTCCATCTGTTGCACGCGCTACGGCAACGTGATGTGCAGTCGCGGCTCGGTCATCCCGCTGTGGATCGAGCAGATCAAGGCGGGCAAGCCCATCACCATCACCGAGCCGTCGATGACGCGCTTCATCATGTCGCTCGACGAAGCGGTGGATCTGGTGCTGTTTGCGTTTGAAAACGGTGCCTCGGGCGACATCCTGGTGCAAAAGGCTCCCGCCTGCACCATCGAAACGCTCGCCAAAGCGGTGACGGAGCTGTTCGCTCCCGGTCATGAGATCAAGATCATCGGCATCCGTCACGGCGAGAAGCTGTATGAGACGTTGCTCACCAACGAAGAGTGCGCCAACGCGACCGACATGGGCGATTTCTACCGTGTGCCCTGCGACAGCCGCGGACTCAACTACGATAAATATTTCAAAGACGGCGATGTGGAACGCAATCCGCTGTCCGAATTCAACTCCAACAACACCGCCCTGCTTGATGTGGAGGGCGTGAAAGAAAAGCTGCTGTCTCTCGCGTACATCCGCGAGGAGATCGCGGCATGGGAGGCATCCAAATGAAGATTTTGGTAACGGGTGCCAATGGTTTCGTCGGCAAGAATCTCGTCGCCGCGTTGCAGGCGGTGAAGGACGGCAAGGATAAGACGCGCGGTGTCACGATCGACGAGATCTTCACGTTTGATGTGGACACCCCCATCGAGATGCTCGACACGTTCTGCAAAGAGGCGGATATCGTCTATCATTTGGCGGGTGTCAACCGCCCCGAAAATCCCGAAGAATTCATGAGCGGCAATTTCGGCTTTTCGTCGGTGTTGCTCGACACGCTCAAGAAGCACCGTAACACCTGCCCCGTGATGCTTTCGAGCTCCGTGCAGGCGACGCTCAGCGGTCGCTTCGGCGACAGCGCCTACGGACGTTCCAAGCGCGCAGGGGAGGATCTGCTGTTTGCGTATGCTAAGGAGACGGGAGCGGAGGTGTTTGTCTACCGCTTCCCGAATCTCTTCGGCAAATGGTGCCGTCCCAATTACAACAGCGCTGTGGCGACCTTCTGCCACAACATCGCCAACGACCTGCCCATTCAGGTCAACAACGCCGCCACCGAGCTCGAGCTTCTCTATATCGACGATCTCGTCGACGAGATGTTCGATCTGCTCGTCGGCAAAGAGAATCGCTGTATCTACGAAGATACGCGCGCGGTGGAAGACCGCGACGGCGATTTTTGCTACGTTCCCATCGTGCATCAAGCGACACTCGGTGAGATCGTGGAGCTTCTCGAGTGCTTCAAGGCACAGCCGCAAACGCTCGTGATGCCTTCCATCCCGAACGGATCGTTCGCCAAGAAGCTCTACGCGACGTATCTGTCGTATCTCCCGAAAGAGAAGGTGTCCTTCCCGCTGAAAATGAACGTCGATGCGCGCGGCAGCTTCACCGAATTGCTTCGTACCATCGACTGCGGTCAGTTCAGCGTCAACGTCTCGAAGCCGGGCATCACCAAGGGACAGCACTGGCATCACACCAAATGGGAGTTTTTCATTGTCGTCAGCGGCAAAGCGCTCATTCAGCAGCGCAAGATCGGCACCGACGAGGTGTGGGAATTCACCGTCAGCGGCGACAAGATCGAAGCGGTGCATATGCTTCCCGGCTACACCCACAACATCATCAACCTGTCCGACACCGAGGACCTGGTCACCCTGATGTGGGCGAACGAATCGTTTGATCCGTCCCACCCCGATACGTTTTTTGAACCCGTCACGCAATAAGGAAAGAAGGTCAAACTATGGAGATCCGCACCGATTACAGCGATGTGTCCTTTCAGGACAACGGCAAGCTGAAACTGCTTATCATCGTCGGCACGCGCCCGGAGATCATCCGCCTGGCGGAAGTCATCCGCAAATGCCGCCAATATTTTGACACCGTCCTTGCGCACACGGGACAAAACTACGATTACAATTTGAACGGCGTGTTCTTCAAGGATCTGAAGCTCGACGATCCGGAGGTGTATATGGACGCGGTGGGCGACGACCTCGGCGCAACGGTCGGCAACATCATCAACGCTTCCTACAAGCTGATGAATCAGCTGAAACCCGATGCGCTTCTGATCCTCGGCGACACCAACTCTTGCCTGTCGGCGATCGCCGCCAAGCGGCTGCACATCCCGATCTTCCATATGGAAGCGGGCAACCGCTGCAAGGATGAGTGCCTGCCCGAAGAGACCAACCGCCGCATCGTCGACATCATCTCCGATGTCAACCTGGCGTATTCCGAGCACGCCCGACGCTATCTCGCGGACTGCGGTCTTCCCAAGGAGCGCACCTATGTGACCGGCTCCCCGATGGCGGAAGTGCTTCACAAGAACCTCGCAGACATCGACGCGTCGGACATCCTGTCGCGCCTCGGTCTGCAAAAGAAGGGGTACATTCTCCTGTCGGCGCACCGCGAAGAAAACATCGACACCGAGAAAAACTTCCTCTCGCTGTTCACGGCGATCAACCGCATCGCGGAGATCTACGATATGCCGATCCTCTACTCTTGCCATCCGCGCAGTAAAAAGCGCCTGGAGGAAAGCGGTTTTGAACTCGATCCGCGCGTGATCCGTCACGATCCGCTCGGTTTCCATGATTACAATCACTTGCAGATGAATGCCTACTGCGTCATTTCCGACAGCGGCACGCTCCCCGAGGAAAGCAGTTTCTTCACCTCGATCGGTCGTCCGTTCCCGGCGGTGTGCATCCGCACCTCGACCGAACGCCCCGAAGCGCTCGACAAGGCGTGCTTCGTGCTGGCGGGCATCGATGAGAAGTCCTTGACTCAAGCGGTCGTCACCGCCATTGCAATGAACGACGAAGCGGACTACGGCATCCCCGTTCCCGATTACGTCGAGGAGCTGGTTTCGACGAAGGTCGTCAAGATCATCCAAAGCTACACCGGCATCGTCAACAAAATGGTCTGGCGCAAAGACAACTGACAACGTATAAGAAAAAGCCTCAAACCCAACGGTTTGAGGCTTTTTTGAGTGGATGTAGGGGACGGGTCTCCCGTCCCGCCGATGAAACGGCGGCGGTCTTGCGGCACAGCCCTCCGCGCTCACTGTATCGTCCGCAGGACGCGCTCGCTGCTCGGTTCTTTCGATCCCGGAGCGGTATAGCAGAATCAAGGTAAAAGTAAGCAAAAGTAGCATTACAGACACTTGAAATACGAATCACCGTATATATCACAGAAAGATGTGATTTCAAGCAAAAAAGAATCGTATGTTCTCTTGCCAAGATAGATCTCCGGCATATTGTGTATAGCGTCAGCAAAATCATACATTTTCTTCTTGTTGTTCTCGGCAGCGATTTCAAAAAGCGTTTTTATACAATACACAAGAATGGGACA